>DUTQ01000289.1 GCA_012841995.1 Thermoanaerobacterales bacterium
ACAACAAACGTGCCTATGATGTCATCAGGGATTCTGTAAAAAACCCTTTAGTAGTGCGGTTTTTCACATTAAAAAATGATTATCATAACTTAAAGGTATTAATAAAAAACGAGATATTGGGGCCTGATGAGGCAAGAAATCATTATTTATATCTTGGAGAAGTGGAATTAGCACAGCTTGAAAAACTGGCGGCAGATGATCCTACAGCTTTGGTGCCTGATAACATTAAAGAGGCATATAGAGCAGCTAAAGCTGTATATGAAATAACTCAAGATGCTCAGCAAATAGATATTACGCTTGACAATGCACTTTTTAGTGATCTAAAAAATATAACTGAAAAACTTGGAGAAGACTTAATAAAAGAGTATTTTTTTGCGATGGCAGATTTGACAAACATTAAAACCATGATTCGATTGATGAAGATTAAAGCAGAAGTAAGAGATTTAGAAAGGGCTCTTCTTCCGGGCGGAATAATAGAATATGACTTCTTTGTCAGGCTTTTTAACGAGCCAATACAAAATATAATCGATACTTTTACATTTTCACCTTATCAAAAAGTTGTTGACGAAGGTCTTTCAAGGTTTGTAAACACAAAAAGATTAGATCATTTTGAAAAGCTCACAGACGACTATCTCATAAATATTGCCAGAAGAGGTCTGTATAAACCTTTTGGCATAGAACCTGTATTTGGATATCTTGCTGCAACAGAGAATGAAGTAAATATTTTGCGCATGGTGTTGGTTGGAAAGATAAATGGCATACCTTCAGACATGTTAAAGGAGATGTTGAGAGATGTCTACGTATAAGATAGGGGTAGTAGGTGACAGACATACAATATTAGGATTTAAATCATTGGGTGTATTTATCTTTCCTGTATTAGATGCAGATGAGGCTGATAAGACAATTGCTAAGCTAGCAAAAGAAGGTTTTGCCATTATATATGTTACCGAACAAATAGCCAAACAAATACCTGAGAGAATCCAGTTTTACAGGAATAAGCCTTTACCAGCCATCACATTAATTCCCAGCAATAGAGGAACACTTGGTATTGGGATGGAGGAAATAAAAAAATCTGTAGAAAAAGCCATCGGAGTAGATATTTTATTTGAAAGTGAGGGTGAGGAATGAAACAAGGCACAATAGTTAAAGTTTCCGGTCCCCTCGTAGTAGCCAAGGGATTACCCGAGGTAAAGATGTTCGACGTGGTTAGGGTAGGTAAACTGGGCCTTATTGGAGAAGTTATTGAGGTTAGAGGAGAGAATATTTCAATTCAGGTTTATGAAGAAACCGCAGGCCTTGGTCCTGGAGACCCCGTAACTTCCACAGGAGCCCCCTTAAGTGTTGAACTTGGGCCTGGAATCCTTGAAGGAATTTTTGACGGTATACAAAGGCCCCTTGATGCTATAGAGCGTGAAGCCGGAAGCTATATAACAAGAGGAATCGAAGTACCAGCATTAAACCGAGAAAAGAAATGGGAATTTAAACCCACTGTTAAAAAAGGACAAAAGGTAATAAATGGAGATATATTAGGCACTGTACAGGAAACAGTGATCATTGAGCACCGCATAATGGTGCCACCTGGGCTTTCAGGAGTTGTTGAAGACATAAAAGAAGGAGAATTTACTGTTACAGAGCCTATAGCTAAAATAAAGACAGATAGTGGCAAAGTGGTAGAAGTTCCAATGATGCAAAAATGGCCTGTCCGCAGAGTAAGGCCATATAAAGAAAAACTTCCGCCAATCTACCCAATGTCCACAGGTCAACGAGTAATAGATACCTTGTTTCCTGTTACAAAAGGTGGGACAGCGTGTATCCCCGGTCCATTTGGTAGCGGAAAAACCGTTGTTCAGCACCAGCTTGCAAAATGGGCAGATGCAGAAATTGTCGTTTATATAGGCTGTGGTGAGCGTGGCAATGAGATGACTGATGTTTTGTTAGAGTTTCCAGAGTTAAAAGACCCTAAATCTGGTGAACCACTTATGAAGCGAACAGTGTTGATTGCAAATACATCTAACATGCCTGTTGCGGCAAGAGAAGCCTCTGTTTATACAGGGATTACCATAGCCGAGTATTTTAGAGATATGGGTTACAGTGTAGCTCTCATGGCTGATTCAACATCTCGCTGGGCGGAGGCGCTTCGTGAAATGTCCGGTCGTCTTGAGGAGATGCCTGGTGAAGAAGGATACCCCGCATATCTTTCCAGAAGGCTTTCGGAGTTTTACGAGCGAGCAGGTCGTGTTGTGTGTCTTGGATCTGATGAACGCAGAGGGGCACTTACTACAGTAGGAGCAGTGTCACCTCCGGGTGGAGACTTATCAGAGCCTGTAACTCAAGCTACCCTTCGTGTGGTCAAGGTCTTCTGGGCTTTAGACTCATCCTTGGCATATGCCAGGCACTTCCCGGCTATAAACTGGTTAACCAGTTATTCGCTATATGTTGATGTAGCCGAGAAATACAGGAATGAGAAGATTGGTTCTGATTGGTCGGAGCTTAGAGCTGAAACCATGAAGATCTTGCAGGAAGAAGCAGGTTTACAGGAAATAGTCAGACTTGTAGGTATCGATGCTCTTTCTGTAAAAGACCGTTTGTTAATGGAAGTAGCTAAATCTATTCGTGAAGATTTTCTCCACCAAAATGCCTTTCACGAGGTGGATACGTATACTTCTCTTCGCAAACAATATAGGATGCTAAAACTCATACTCATGTTTTACAGTGAGGGGCAAAAGGCAATAGAAAACGATGTACTATTTTCTCGTATTGAAAACCTCCCTGTCAGGGAAAAGATAGCTAGGGCGAAATATATAGATGAAGATAACCTAGATGCTTTTGATGACATAGAGAAAGAATTGAAACAGCAAATATCTGAACTAATTGAAGGGGGGAGCGAAAGTGCTTAAAGAATATAAAACCGCCCGAGAGATTGTCGGTCCTTTGATGTTAGTGGAAAATGTCGAGGGAGTAAAATTTGATGAGCTAGTTGAGATAGAAACCCCCCAAGGTGAAACCCGCAGAGGTAAGGTCCTTGAAGTAAATGGCGATAAAGCCTTGGTTCAGCTTTTCGAAGGCTCTACAGGTCTTAATGTAAATGATTGTAAGATAAGATTTCTCGGCAAGAGTATAGAGCTCGGTGTTTCTATTGATATGTTAGGTAGGGTATTCGATGGATTTGGAAACCCAAATGACAATGGTCCCCGAATAATACCTGAGAAGAAACTTGATATAAACGGCAACCCAATAAATCCTACGGCAAGGGACTACCCTTCTGAATTTATCCAAACAGGGATTTCTGCTATAGACGGGCTTAATACTCTGGTTCGCGGTCAAAAGCTTCCAATATTCTCAGGGTCTGGTCTTCCACATGCTCAGCTGGCTACTCAAATAGCGCGACAGGCAAAGGTCCTTGGGACTGAAAGTAAATTTGCAGTAGTATTTGCTGCCATGGGAATTACTTTTGAAGAGGCTAATTATTTTGTCTCTGACTTTAGAAGGACCGGTGCCATTGACCGTTCAGTGCTGTTTATAAATTTAGCAAATGACCCGGCTATTGAGCGAATAGCAACACCTCGTATGGCCCTTACATGTGCTGAATACCTTGCATATGAAAAAAACATGCACGTTTTAGTTATTCTAACTGATATGACTAACTATTGTGAGGCACTGCGTGAGGTTTCTGCAGCCAGGAAAGAAGTACCTGGAAGACGTGGCTATCCAGGTTATTTGTACACAGACCTTTCCACTATATATGAAAGAGCTGGGAGACTGAGGGGCAAGGAAGGCTCAATTACACAGATACCAATTTTAACAATGCCTGAAGATGACAAGACACATCCTATCCCTGACCTTACCGGATATATAACCGAGGGGCAGATTATATTAAGCCGTGAGCTTTACAGGAGGGGCGTATTGCCTTGTATTGATGTATTGCCATCCCTTTCCCGTTTGAAGGATAAAGGCATAGGTGAAGGCAAAACACGAGAAGATCACTCAGACAATATGAACCAGCTTTTTGCTTCATATGCACGAGGGAAGCAGGCTAAGGAACTGGCAATTATTTTAGGTGAAGCAGCACTGTCTGATGTAGATAAGCTTTATGCGAAATTTGCTGATGAATTTGAAAAGAGATATGTATCACAAGGTGAGTATGAAGACCGATCTATTGAAGACACACTTCAAATCGGGTGGGAGCTATTGACAATACTGCCAAAGACAGAATTGAAGAGGGTAAGAGATGAATATATAGAAAAATATCTTCCAGAAAAAGGGGAAGAGTAAATCATGAGAATGCAAGTAAATCCTACCCGAATGGAACTTACAAAACTAAAAAGTCAGTTGGTTACTGCCAAGCGTGGTCATAAATTGCTGAAGGATAAACAGGATGAGCTTATAAAAAAGTTTGTAGATATGGTCAAACAGAATAAAAAGCTTAGAGAAGAGGTTGAAAAAGAGCTTATAAAGGCCTTTAAAGACTTCGCCGTGGCAAGGAGCCAGATGGCCCAAGATATTATAGAAGAAAGCCTTATGATTCGAACCACTGAGATCAAGCTGGATGTGGAAAAAAACAATATAATGAGTGTAGAAATACCTAAAATGAATATTACGAAAGAAAATGGAGGCAGCATTTACTCCTATGGCTTTGCTTCAACTTCGGCAGAATTAGATACCGCTATTTCCATCTTGTCGGGCGTACTCTCAAAAATGTTGGAGCTTACTGAAATCGAAAAAGCCTGCCAACTTATGGCAGACGAGATAGAAAAAACCCGTAGAAGAGTAAATGCTTTAGAATATGTGATGATACCTTCAATGGAGGAAACCATAAAATACATCACGATGAAACTAGATGAAAATGAGCGTGCTAATATCACAAGGCTCATGAAGATTAAAGAAATGGTGATGAACGAGTAAAATAAAATAATGAACCAATCAAAAAGCTTGTTATCGATAATTGTCGATAACAAGCTTTTTTTTTGGTGTGCCCGATGCAAAATGAATTATTGGCGTCTGCAAGAAAAATGTCAAGGATTGTTAAACGAAAGTTGGCTTATTTACAAAAAAAGGCAGGATTCACCGAAGGGGATTTTAAGGTTAAAATCGAAACACTAATGAGTTGTTTTATGATGCAAAATTGATTACTTAAGTATAAGCAAGCGTAAAGTGGCAATAATCAATAGTGAGGAACAATCTTATTTTAAAATATGCAGTTTTGGGCAATATGATAAAATAATTGGTTACCGGGATAATTTGAAATAATAGGTAGGGGGAATCCATGTGAAATTGTTTAAAAGGGTTTTTATAGTAATATTAATTCTTATGCTA
>DUTQ01000290.1 GCA_012841995.1 Thermoanaerobacterales bacterium
CTAATCATAGTCAGGGGGGCCAAGTGCCTCCCGGACTGTTTGAGATCCCAGGAGATATTATCATCAATAGGCCTCAGCATCACTACTTCATTAATATCAACAGGGATTTGCCTGTTTTTTTGATGCTGAGGCCTATTGATGATAATATCTCCTGGGATCTCAAACAGTCCGGGAGGCACTTGGCCCCCCTGACTATGATTAGCATTATAGGTATAGAAGTAAATATTAATAAAATAATTAGAGCAGTTATTGATAAAAGTTTAAGTATTTTGTCTGATTTCATTAATCATTCACTCATTTACTTTATTCAACTGGCTTGAAACCATGTTTATCGAATATAGCTTTGCCCTCATCAGATGCAATAAATTCGACAAATTTCTCGGCCATTTCGGGGTTTGAGGCATTTTTTAAAGAGCATACCGGAATAATCTCTATTGAGTTTTGATCTTCTGGTATCTCTATCATTTCTGCCTTTTCATTGCCCTTGATTGCATCTATTGTGACAATAGTGGCATCCACTTTGTTCGTAGTCGTCAGATGTGTTACAAGCTCATTTATTGTACCGGTTTTTGCCACAACATTTTTATTTATATCTTCTAATCCTGTTTTTTTGATAATCCTCTGTGCTGCCTTTCCTATTGCATTTGCCTCTTCATCGCCTAAAATAACCCTTACACCTGGTTTTGCCAAATCCTCAAGACTTTTTATACCTGCCGGGTTTCCCTTTGGAACCGCTATAACCGGTATATGATATGCCACTTGTTTACATGGATTTACAAGCCCTTTCTTATCTGCGGCTTCATAAGCATCCATTGAGCCTGAAATAAACACATCACCTTTTTTGCTTAGCTCCATTTGAGATAATAGGTGTGATGAACCCCCATATGTATATTCAATCTTGACATTATTTTCGCTTTCAAAGACTTTCTTTATTTCTTCCATGGGTTTTTTTAGCCCAGCACCACTGAATACCAACAAGTTCGTCTCTTCTGCTTGCTGTTGATCGCTTTCTTGCTCAACCTGATTTTGGTCTTCACCTTGCTGCTCTGCCTCCTGACCACTTGAGCAGCCTACCATGGCAAATAATGATAAAATCAATAATAAAACTACAAGTTTTTTAAGTGACTTCATTTTTACTCCCCCTTATTTTTACTAGCATCGATATTCTTGTAAGAATATAACGTATATAAAAAATATACTCTAATATGTCTATGTTTGTCAAGTATAAAACAAACCAAATTTCACATTCATAAAGATTTATTTTGGACTTTTGACCATAATTGTCGGGTTTTTGCTGTTTTAGCTTTATAAGTTCAATTTTATAAGCCGAGATAAATTTTGATATTAAAACTTTATGTGTTAAAATAATTACGTGAAGTTTTAAATCCAAATGCTTTTTTGGAGGTCAAAATAATGAAGATAATCCGGGAAGGAAAGACAAAGACAGTTTTTGAAGCTGAAGATGGAAATATACTCCTTCAGTTTAAGGACGATGTAACGGGAACAGGCGATGTTGCCGACCCTGGTGGAAATTCAGTCATTGGCAAGGTAGAGGGCAAGGGCAATGCGTCTTTGAGATTAAGTCAATACTTTTTTGAGGTTCTTGAAAAGGCCGGAGTGCCCACTCATTACATTAAAGCAGATGTAGACAAAAACATCTTGTTGGTAAGACATGCCGAAACATTTGGCGATGGACTTGAGTTTATATGCAGGCTTAAAGCAGCAGGAAGCTTTATTAGAAGGTATGGGAAGTATGTAGAGGAAAATCAACCTTTAGATTATCTTGTGGAAATCACATTGAAAGACGACCAAAGGGGAGATCCTCTTATAAATGAGGAGAGCCTGTGCCAGATTGGTTTAATGACACCAGAAGAGGTAAAGCAGTCGGTTGAACTTACAAAGAAAGTCACGAAACTGGTTCAGGCAGAGTGCGAACGTGCTGGGCTGGAATTGATAGATATCAAGTTTGAGTTTGGCAAGGTGGATGGCAAAATTGTCGTCATTGATGAGATTTCAGGGGATAATATGAGGGTGCGAAAAAGCGGAGAGAGCTTAAACCAAAAGGAATTCTGTAATATCATTTGCGATTAATAAAATGGCTTGGAAACGTGGATGGCCCGCAGACTATTTAGTCTGGCGGGCCATCTTTGGTTTATAGTTTTACAATATTTAATTATGTCATCAAGAAATGTATAGAAACATGGGCATTTTGTTTCCTGTTTATTTTTCCACATCCACGATTAGCATATTGGCCATTGGTGAGTTGCCGGGCTTTAGTGTTAATGTAAGTTGCTGTTTTGGCTCCATTTGTTCAAAACTTTCTTTAAGTTCTTGTTTTATTTGAAATACGTACATTTTCCCATCTGCTTCGAACTCTGCAAAGTTATTGTCTATCAAACCATTGAAAATGACCTTTATCTTTGCTTCATCAATTTCTTTGATGTTAATTATAGTTGGATTGCCTTCACCTTTTGGCATCTCATACTCAATGAGCACTACTGTATTGCTTGGTATAGAATCCTCTGCAAGGATTTTTTTAACATCTTCACTGATGTAAAAAGCGGTAAAATCAAAATCGTGTTCTCCGTCAATTGGTTTAAACTCAGCTGAGTTGTTGTCAATAAGACCGATGTAAAGGGCCTGACCTTTTACTGTATCCTTTTTATCGTCCCCTGGTTTATTATCATCTTTTTTGTCTGGTTTGTCTGGTGGAATTTCACTTTGTTGCGGTTGATCCACCGGTTCATGTCTTTGACTTGTGTATACTGAATAGCCGACAACAACTAATGCAATTATCAAAAAAGTAATCAACATAGTTTGTTTCATTAATGCTCACCTCTTTAGTGGTTTTCTTTTGTAAATACCGGCTCTAGTCCAAATTCACTTAATGCCTCAGAAGGTATAAATTTTATTGTTTTTTCAGCCATTTTTTCAAAAATCTTTGATGTAATGTAAGAACTCCGGTTGCTTACAAGTAAAAGTTCGTTATTGGGATTTACCCATTTTGCCACATTGCTTTTACCAATATATGCTTTAAAAGCATTTACTACTCCATCTTCAAGCTCTACCCAACCATTGCCCAATATACCATGGTCAGCTTCTTTATAGTAATAATCTGAAACAGGTTTTAGGGCAATATACACGTCTAAAAAGTCTTGTTCATCTTCACCTTTAAAGTTTAGAAGATAGTTGTAGGAAACATCTTTTAATCTGACTGCTCTTTTAAACTCAAAACTTTCAGGAATATTTTTTAATAAATTGTTTATTTCAGGCCAATCTTTTTTTACTACATCTAGTTCAACTTTGTCATTTAGAAAGATTGTATTTTCATCTTTTTTTGGGCTGTATGAAAATATTTCATCATTTATTGGAGCATTTACTTCCATTTGTATAAACTGATTTGTCAGCCTTTTGTTTTCCGAAAGATTTAACTCATTTTTTAGTGGTATATTGGTTTTGGCATCAACCCATAGTTTATTTGTAAACCCATCACCTTTATAGCGATACTCATAGACAACTGCCATGCGGCCGGCTATTGTATCCATCCCAATTTCTTTAATCTCATCTGCTTGCATAAATTCTTCTATCTGCTGACAGATATGGTATTTCCACAATTCCTTTTCAGGACATGCATAATCAATTGTTGTTTTATCTGTTTGTATTGTATAGAATTTTTCGCCATCACTTATTTTGGTAAAAGTTATGCCATCATAGGAGTGAATGGCATAAAACTTATTGGGCTTCTTATATTTTACATCAATCTTCTCCAAAAAGTCTACTACCCCATTTTGTTCAGATCGAATTTCAATTGTGCCTACATAGCTTTCAAGGTTCTGAAATGCCTTTGTCATAGAATATACAACGCTTCTTGAACTTAACAGTATACTTCTATCAGCACTAGAAGTCATTATTTTTAGTTCAGTCTCATCACTTTTTACCATATTTTTTTCATCTTCTTTGATTGTATCTCTACATTCTTGTTCCTCATCAAAGTTTAATGATTGAGAAATTCTTGCTATTAAATCACTGAATGCGGCCATCTGTTTGGGTATATATTTATTATTGGTTTTATCGCTTTTTTGAGCTTTAGTTTCCATGTCTATCTTTTTTTCCGCTATCCCACCAGCCATTTGTTTTGGCATGCCATTATCATTTTGGATGTTACCACTTTCCTCACGGGCTTCCTTTTCCATTACCCCATCATAACGAAAAGGTAAAATGGATTTAAACAGTGCGGAAGCTGAAAATATTATGAAAAATACGGCTGCTACTGCTATAACTTTAAATCCAGCAAATGATCTTTTGGGCTTTTTTGCCTCTTGCTTTGCATATCTTAACTCCTGATAAGGCTCATTTCTTAGCCTTTTTACCGCTCTGACAGTCTCGAAAAGTTTTTGCAGTTCTTCATTATCTGCCATATCTTGGCTAATATCCGGTTTTTTTTCGGCATTCAAGTCATCTATATAGTCAGAAAGTATATTCTGCATTTGCTTTACCATCAATTCATTCATCAAAAAAACCTCCTTCATCAAGGATGTCTCGGAGCTTTTGTAGTGCTCTAAACTGCAAACTTTTAACAGTACCTTCAGGCCTTTTTGTAATCTCCGATACTTCGCTAATAGTATAGCCTTTGATGATCCTCAAGATTAGCACTTCTTTTTCATGGTCTTGAAGCTTATCCATAGCCTCGTTTACTACTATATTGTCTTCTACAACTCGATTCTTGTATTCAAGCTCAAACCCCTTTTCTCTCATTTCATCCAGGTGAACAACTTTTAAATCCCTGCCCCTTTTTCGCCAAGTATCGTATACGATATTGCGGGCAGCAGTAAAAACATATGCCTTGATTTTATTTTCGTTTATATTGCCTTCTTTTACTTGTGGCAAAACCCTTTGAAAAACCTCTTGAGTAAGTTCTTCTGCCTCTTCATTATTCTGTACCTTATAATAGATAAACCTAAATACTTTTTGCCAGAGCTCTTTATAAATCTTGTCAAAGGTGATATCTGCCTTTGAAACATGTTTCAATAATCTCACCCCAATTTAGGCCTTCTATATGTATAGACGGCAAACACTCGATTGTGTTGCATTAATTATAGGCTAAATACTAAAAGAAATAAACTCAAAAGTGGCAACATTTGCCTTTTTTGAGTTTATTTCTTATATTTACCGGATAAATATGTTTGTAATCCGGTGAAAAGTGCCATCACCTTCACCGGATTCATGTTTTTATTCCCTTTATTTATGAAGTAATGTCCTTGTGGAATTTAAAATTGCAATAAGCGCAACACCCACATCGGCAAATACTGCCCCCCACATGGTAACGATTCCTGCAGCACCAAGCGCAAGAAATATTATCTTTACCCCCAAGGCAAAAATGATATTTTGAACTATTATTTTCCTGGTGTAGCGTGCAATCCTGATGGCTTCTCCAAGCTTTGAAGGAGCATCCTCCATTATGACAATATCTGCAGCTTCTATAGCTGCATCAGAGCCTAATCCCCCCATGGCTATGCCTATATCAGCTTGAGCAATTACCGGTGCATCATTTATTCCATCACCCACAAAGGCTACTTTTCCTTTGTTTTGAGTATTGCTCTTAAGTTGTTCCAGTATCTTCACTTTGTCTTCAGGTAAGAGTTTTGCATAAAAGCTATCAATGCCAATCTGCTCTGATACCCTTTTGGCAACACCGGGATTGTCACCGGTCAGCATTACTGTATATCTTACCCCTTGCTGTTTTATGTCTTTTATTGCTTTTTTTGCATCAGGTTTAATTTCATCAGATATTATTATACAACCTGCATATACGCCATTTATGGCTACATACACTACCGTTTCGGGAATATGCAGTTTCGTAAACTCAATCCCTTGTTGCTGCATTAATTTTTCATTTCCTGCAAGTATTTTCAACCCTTTGGCGGTAGCTTGTACACCATGACCGGAGATCTCTCTATAATCATAAGCTACTGTCTCAATCTCTTTCCCATATGCATCCAATATTGATCTTGCAATAGGGTGATTTGATGATACTTCTGCAAATGCCGCCCATTTTAAAACCTCATCCTCGCTAAAGCCGTTTGCCGGTTTGATTTGTGTTACTTTAAAAACTCCTTTAGTAAGTGTCCCTGTTTTGTCAAAAACTACTGTTTGCAAATGTGTAAGTGCTTCAAGAAAATTTGCCCCTTTTATCAATATACCCTTCTTTGAGGCACCGCCTATGCCTCCGAAATACCCCAAAGGTATAGAGACAACCAAGGCACACGGACAGGAGATAACAAGCATTGTCAATGCCCTGTAAAGCCACTTGGAAAAGGAAGCGCCACCGATAATAAGCGGCGGTATGATGGCAACTGCGGCAGAAGTAAAGACTACTGCAGGTGTATAGTATCGGGCGAATCTGGTAATAAACTGCTCGGTTTTGGCTTTACGGGCCCCTGCATTTTGTACTAAGTCAAGTATCTTTGAAACTGATGATTCGCCAAAATTTTTCTCGACTTCAACTTCAAGCAATCCATCAATATTTACCATGCCTGATAGGATTTTTTTGCCAGGCTCCATCTTCCTGGGAACAGATTCACCTGTCAATGCAGATGTATCTGTAAATGAATCTCCTTTTATGACTTTGCCGTCTAACGGAACCTTTTCCCCTGGTTTAACTATGATGATATCACCTATTTGAACATCATCTGGTGACACTATTTTAACACTACCTTCGGCTTTTAGATTTGCGTAATCAGGGCGGATTTCCATAAGAGTTTCAATTGACCTTCTGGAGCGATTTACCGCCAGTGACTGAAAGTATTCGCCCACAGAGTAAAATAACATTACCCCGACAGCTTCAGGCAGCTCATGTATGGCAAAAGCACCTATGGTGGCAATCGTCATGAGGAAATTTTCATCGAAGATTTCTCCACTGGTTATATTTTTTATTGCAGTTAAGATAACCTCATGGCCACATATGAAATAGGCAGCAAGAAAAATTGCGTATTCTATGAGCTCATATCTTCCGTGAAGTTTTGGGGCCAACAGCAAACCCACTAAAAGAAGAGCTGATGATGCAATAATTGAAGCCATTTTGCTTTTAAGCTCATTCTTGTTTTCATCCATGTTTGCACCTTTGCCTGTCACTTTCCCTTTAGCTACTAGCTTGACATCAGGTTCGATTTGATTAATAACTTTTCTTACATCTTCTTCATATTGTCTTGGTATATCTATGGTTTTTGTAACAAAGTTTATATTTATATGGGAAAGCCCTGCTATCTTTCTGATCTCTCCCTCAAGTTTTGCCGCACAGTGGGCACAGTCCAACCCCATAAGCATATATGTCAATTTTGTCACCTCTCCCCAGGCATCATTTGAACATTTGCTCAAATGTATTGATGTAATTATATTATCATTTCAACCAGTGATTTTCAATAATTATTTTTAAAATGAGTATGTATAAATTTTCAGAACATACTTTTATAATAGTTTTGGCACTAATCTTGGTTTTAATCTTAAGTATGAGCTTTCGGATAATATTTTATTAAAGGAGAGATAGAGCTGAAAAATGTTTGGTATTGATAATAATTATATACTTTTGCTTGTCTATTGATAAAATCTATAATATACTTATAGTAAATATTATTATTATTATATAAGGGGTGAAATGATATGTTAATTGGTAACAAAGCTCCCGATTTTACCGGCAAAGCTTACTGGAATGGCTCACTGAAAGATATTAGTTTGAGTGATTTTAAAGGCAAATGGGTGGTTTTGTGTTTCTACCCTGGTGATTTTACCTTTGTGTGACCTACCGAACTTGCAGGCATAGCAGTTCGCTATGATGAATTAAAGAGTTTGAATGTGGAAGTAATAGCCGTAAGTGTAGATAGTGCTTTTAGTCATAAGATTTGGAATGAAATTGAGCTTTCAAAGATGGTTGAAGGCGGTATACCTTATCCCATGCTATCTGATCAAAATGGAAATATTGGAAGAGCTTATGGTGTTTACAGCGAAGAACAGGGTGTAAACTTTAGAGGTCGTTTCTTGATCGACCCGAAAGGAATAGTTCAGGCAATGGAGGTTTTGACTCCGCCTGTAGGAAGAAACCCTGCTGAACTAATTAGACAGATAAAAGCTTATCAGCATAATCAGAAAACAGGAGAGGTTATGCCATCAGGTTGGACAGAAGGTGCCCCTACTATTAAACCTTCTAAAAACCTTGCAGGCAATGTATGGAAGGTATGGAAACCGTAAAATAAATTAGATACTTAAGCCCTTTACTTTGTAACCAGTCAAAGTAAGGGGCTTTTTGATATGTAAGGTAAGTTTCATTTATCTTTTAAATATTAATATCCCAAGTAAGGTTTGCCTACCAAATCTTACTTGGGATATATTATCTTATGCTTTCAGCTTGCTTGCCAGCTTTTTCCCAAAGTCACGGCACATATTTAATTCCTCGTCATCAGGCACCCAATTGACCCTGATGCCTTCATCGATAAGTTCAAAGCCGCCTTCTTTCAACTGTTCATTGATTATCTTTACAGCTTCTCCACCCCAGCCATAGCTTCCAAAGGCTGCAGCCTTTTTATTTTTAAATCCGAGCCCCTTAATTTCAGATAAAATTGCTGCAACAGATGAAAGTATACCTCGATTTACAGTGGAAGACCCAACTATTACTGCTTTTGATTTGAAAACCTCTGTAGCGATATCGGTCTTGTCAGAGCGTGCTGAATTGTATAACTTGATGTTAACTTTTTCATCAACTTGCTTAATCCCCTCTGCAATTGCTTCTGCCATCCTTCTTGTACTATTCCACATTGTGTCGTAAACTATAGTGATTTGATCTTCCTGATAATCTTTTGCCCACTCCATATACTTTTCAACTATCTGTGTCGGGTTATCTCTCCAGATAATGCCGTGGCTGGGACAAATCATATCTATAGGAAGATTTAATTTTAAAATCTCATCTATCTTTTGTTCTACTAATTTGCTAAAAGGTGCCAATATGTTGGCATAATACTTTATGGCTTCTTGGAATAATTCTGCTTGGTCTACCAGGTCATTGTACATGTATTCACTAGCAAAATGTTGACCAAAGCCATCATTGCTGAAGAGGATGTTATCTTGCGTCAGATATGAAAACATGGTGTCAGGCCAGTGAAGCATACGTGCTTCGATGAAAATAATCTCTCTTTTCCCAAGATTTAACCTATCACCGGTTTTTACCGGCACAAAGTTCCAGTCTTGGTGATAGTGGCCTTTTATGAGTTTAACGCCGTTTTTTGTGCAATAAATGGGTGTATTGGGTATCTCTTTCATAAGAAGTGGAAGTGCGCCGCTGTGATCAACTTCTGCATGGTTTGATATGATGTAATCTATTTCATTTAAATCTATTTCTTTTTTTAGATTTTCAACAAATTCTTCTGCAAATGGCTCCCAGACCGTATCAATTAGTACTGTTTTCTCATCTCTTATAAGGTAAGAATTATAGGATGACCCTCGATGTGTTGAGAACTCATCACCATGAAACTTTCTGAGCTCCCAATCGATTTTTCCAACCCAAGTAATATCGTCTTTA
>DUTQ01000291.1 GCA_012841995.1 Thermoanaerobacterales bacterium
TAGGACTTTTAACATGGGTCCTTCCATGAATCTTTAAATATTTTTATGCCCAAGCCTTTGGGCAGAACTCTTGGAAGATTTTCTATAATACCTCCACCAGTAATGTGAGCCATGGCATGTATGTCAAAGCTATTCAGTGAGTTGACAATATCTACGTAAATCTTTGTAGGTGTAAGCAGCTCTTCCCCTAGAGTCTTACCAAGCTCTTCTATATAACCAGAAGGACTTAAACCCGCTTTCTCAAGCAAAACCTTTCTGATAAGAGAATAACCATTGCTGTGAACACCTGTTGAAGCAAGACCTATTACTACATCACCTTCCCTTACTAGCGAACCATCTAGTATTTCTTCCTTCTCTACTACACCTACGGCAAAGCCTGCCAAATCGTATTCATCAGTTTTATAAAACCCGGGCATTTCAGCAGTCTCACCGCCGATCAAGGCGCAACCTGCCATCTTACAGCCGAGTGATACACCCTTTACTATTTGTGCAACCTTTTCTGGTTCAAGCTTTCCAACAGCTATATAATCAAGGAAAAAAAGCGGTTCTGCTCCGTGCACTATAATATCGTTTACACACATGGCAACACAATCTATACCTATAGTATCGTGTTTGTCTTGCAAAAAAGAAAGTTTTAATTTTGTTCCTACTCCATCAGTTCCAGATACCAAAACAGGGTTTTTGTATTTTTCAACATCCAGCTGAAAAAAACCTGCAAAGCCACCTATCCCACCTAATACTTCCTTTCTAAAAGTGGACTTTACATGGGACTTCATAAGTTCTACCGCTCTATTCCCCGCATCTACATCCACTCCAGATTCCTTATAAGTCATCTTTTTTTCCATTTATGACCCTCTCCAGTTATTTAATCCTCGATTACTTCATCTATTTAAACTACCGTTTTTCAAATAAATGTTCTTTGCTTTCCATTGGAATTTCCAATGGGTATTTACCACAAAAACAACCTGAACAAAACTTTTGCTCGCTAATACCCGTCGATTTAATAAGGCCCTCAAGGCTTAAATAGTTAAGACTATCTGCACCTATGTGCTGTCTAATCTCATCTACTTTCTGCCTTGCACCTATTAATTCCTTACGGGCAGATGTATCAATTCCGAAATAACACGAATGCATAATAGGTGGCGAGCTTACTCTGACGTGGACTTGTTTTGCACCAGACTCTTTTAAAAGCCTGACTATCTGCCCGCTCGTGGTACCACGGACTATAGAGTCATCAACCATAACTACCCTCTTATCTTTAATGACATCTTTAACTACATTCAGCTTCAATTTTACACCTATGATACGGGATTCCTGGCTGGGTTGAATAAAGGTTCTGCCTATATATCGATTTTTAATAAGCCCAATACCAAAAGGCAATCCTGAAGCTTCTGCATATCCCATTGCTGACACAGTACCCGAATCAGGTACCCCTATTACCAAGTCAGCCTCGACAGGAGATTCTTTTGCAAGTTGCCTTCCCGCTTCCATGCGCGCCATGTGAACACTTTTACCCTCAATCCTGCTATCAGGACGGGCAAAATATACAAATTCAAAGATACACAGTGATGAAATGTTATCATCATTGAATTTAAAACTCTTTAAGCCATCTTCATTTACTATTACTATTTCACCTGGTTCAACATCTCTTATAAATTCTGCCCCTATCGTATCAAAAGCACAACTTTCAGACGCTATTACATAAGAACCATTCAATTTTCCAATACTAAGTGGCCTTATCCCTTTTGGATCCCTCATCCCTACCAGTTCATTTTCAGTCATCATCACAATGGCATAAGAACCTTTAATTTTTTTTGCACATTCTATCGCAGCTTTTGATATGTCTTCTGATTGTTCCCTTGCTATCAAAAAAGCTATTACTTCACTATCAACAGTAGTTTGAAATACAGCACCCTGTTCTTCTAGTTCTTGCTTAACCTCTGCTGCGTTTATGAGATTCCCGTTATGTGCAACAGCAAGAGAACCTTTCTTATACTTTACAACAAGTGGTTGAGCATTTATCAGCGTGCTTGATCCGCTTGTTGAGTATCTCACATGGCCAATGGCAATCTTCCCACATAGCCCGTCAATTATCTCATCATTAAAAACTTCTGATACAAGCCCCATATCTTTGTGGTACTTTATTCCATTTCCTGAAGTTACAGCGATTCCTGCGCTTTCTTGCCCACGGTGCTGTAAAGCATAAAGCCCGTAATATGCTGTACGCCCTAAACCAGCATCTTCACACGAGTTATATATACCTAAAACACCGCAAGCTTCCTTTAGTTTATCGTCATTTACCTCTCCAATTTGCATCTTATGGCATTCCTCCATATGTCAGAAATCTCATCTACCGGTACGTCAATCTCTCCGGTATATTCAACATTATCTTTTATGTTTAATTTTAAATTGCCTTTTTTAACAAAGCCGAGCACGCTTATTGGAGCACCTAACTCATTTGCAAGCTTTTGTAATACTGAAAGATTTTGCTCTGATATGCTCAATATAATTCTCGATTGACCTTCTCCGAATAAAACTGCATCAGCTCGAAGCTGTGTATTGATTTCCCCGTTAAATCCAAAGCCTCCTGCAATACAACATTCTGCCAGTGCTACAGCCAAACCGCCTTCAGCAACATCATGTGCCGAGTTTACAAGGCCAAGCTCTATAGCTTTCAAACAGCATTCTTGCACCTTTTTTTCCATATCTAAATTGACTTTCGGGGGTTTTCCGGCTCGAATATCAAATATCTCTTTAATATATTCAGAGCCCTCTAATTCATCGGTGTTTTGTCCAAGCAACACAACTAAATCGCCTTCATTTTTAAATGACATGGTGCAATGTTTTTCCACATCATTCAGGATGCCAATCATGCCTATAACAGGTGTGGGATAAATAGCCTCGCCTTTTGATTCATTATAAAAACTCACATTTCCACTTATTACAGGTGTATCAAAAAATCTGGCGGCTTCACATATGCCGTCAACACATTTTTCAAACTGATAAAAAACTTCAGGGTTTTCTGGGTTTCCAAAGTTCAGGCAGTCAGTAAGCGCGATTGGCTTTGCCCCTGAAACCACAAGGTTCCTGCAAGCCTCTGCAACAACCTGTTTTCCGCCTTCAAATGGATCAAGGTAACAATAAAAACTGTTACAATCAGTTGTAAAAGCAATCCCTTGTTTCCTCCCCTTTATGCGAAGCACCGCAGCATTAGATCCAGGACGAACCACTGTATCTGTGCGCACCGTTTGGTCAAACTGCTCATAAATCCAGGCTCGACTCATAATATTTGATGATGCCAATAGTTTGCGTAAAATCTCATTTAAGTCTTGTGGTATCTTAATTTGCGAGGGGTCTATACCTGGCTCGTCCAAATATGCCGGTCTCTTACCTTCCCGCCTAATTATTGGCACACCCTCTGCAAGTGATTTTGCCGGTACCTCTGCAACTACCTTCCCGTTTTCCAATACTCTGAGCATGCCATCATCGGTAACTCTTCCGATTTTCGCAGAGTATAAGTCCCATTTATTAAAAGATGATGGCATGCTCAGAGTATTGGAAAACGGGAAGGTAGTTGCAGAGGTACCGGCAAAATCACTTGCAGAGGGTGTGCCAA
>DUTQ01000292.1 GCA_012841995.1 Thermoanaerobacterales bacterium
ATATTTACTTTAGTAGAGGCAGGGTTAACCATGCCTATTGTTAAATTAAAGCCCATGGGCGTATTAAAAGGTGAAGATTAGTTTCTTGGAAAATGTCATAAATTTAGAACAAAGAATTGGTTTAATTAGATAAATATTATATAAGCACAAGCTATTTTTTTATATGAGATTGAATTAAATAAATTTATTTCACTTAGGAAGGTTTTTTACGAAATGTACCGAACATATTTAAGATAATATTGACTTTTTGTTCTGGTTTTTTAGTATATTAGATAGAAAAAGTTTTATTTATCAATAATAATTACTATAGAGGAGGAAAAAACGTGAAAAGCGATATACAAATTGCTCAAGAAGCCAAACTAAAACCAATTAAGGAAATAGCCGAAACCATAGGCCTTTCTGAAGATGACATATCTTACTACGGCCGATATAAGGCTAAAGTTTGTCCCAATTTATCAAAAAAACTAAATGGTAAAAAAGATGGAAAGCTAATTCTAGTAACAGCTATAACGCCTACACCGGCAGGGGAAGGCAAGACCACAACTACTATTGGGCTGGGAGATGCATTAAAAAAACTAGGGAAAGACATAATGATTGCCTTGAGAGAACCCTCGCTTGGTCCTGTTTTTGGAATAAAAGGCGGTGCTGCAGGTGGAGGTTATGCACAAGTAGTGCCAATGGAAGATATTAATCTTCACTTTACAGGAGATTTACATGCAATTGGGTGTGCTAACAATTTATTGGCGGCAATGCTTGACAATCACATACATCAGGGCAACGACCTAAATATAGACCCGAGAAGGATTACCTGGCGTCGCTGTATGGACATGAATGATAGGCAGCTCAGGTTTATAGTTGATGGATTAGGAGGCAGAACGAATGGGGTGCCGAGAGAAGATGGCTTTGATATAACTGTTGCTTCGGAGATAATGGCGGTTCTTTGCCTAGCCGAAGATATATCTGATTTAAAGGACAGGCTATCTAGAATTGTGGTTGCCTATACATATGACGGTAAACCAGTAACAGCAGGGGATTTAAAAGCTCAAGGGGCAATGGCTGTCCTTTTGAAGGAAGCTATAAATCCAAATTTGGTTCAGACCCTTGAGGGAACACCGGCTTTTGTACATGGAGGGCCTTTTGCAAATATAGCTCATGGATGCAACAGTATCATAGCTACAAAAACAGCATTAAAGCTTGCAGATTATGTTGTCACTGAAGCAGGATTTGGAGCAGACCTTGGAGCTGAAAAATTTCTCGACATTAAATGCCGAATGGGTAGTCTAAAGCCTGATGCGGTAGTTGTTGTAGCGACGGTTCGTGCATTAAAGCTTCATGGTGGTGTAGCAAAAGCAAACCTTGGAAAAGAAAATATAGAGGCTCTTAAAAAAGGCATTCCAAATCTCGAAAAACACGTAGAAAATATGCGGCTACATTATGGTTTACCTGTAACTGTTGCAGTAAACCGTTTTCCAACCGATACACAGCAAGAATTGAATACGGTAATGGAAGCATGTAAAAATATAAAAGTATCTGCAGCGATTTCTGATGTTTTTGCAAATGGTTCTGAAGGCGGTATCGAGCTAGCAAGGAATGTGTTGGATATCATTGAAAATGGTGAAAACAATTTTAAATATGCTTATCCTCTTGATATGGGAATTAAACAAAAGATTGAGGCTATAGCTACGAAAATATACGGAGCTGACAAAGTTAGCTTTACTCGGCAGGCTGAAAAAGAAATAAATAATATTGAAACATTGGGTTATAGTAATCTTCCTATATGCATCGCAAAGACTCAGTATTCATTTTCCGATGATCCAAAGCTTTTGGGAAAACCTGAAGGATTTACTATTACAGTAAGACAGGTTAAATTGTCTGCTGGTGCAGGATTTGTTGTTGCTATCACTGGAGATATAATGACAATGCCTGGTTTACCCAAGCTGCCTGCAGCCCAAAAAATAGATATTGCAGATGATGGTACAGTATCGGGGTTATTTTAAAAACATCTTTTTATAGAATTAAAGATCTATTTTCACTTTACAGAAAGGATAAGGATACATGCTAAGCGAAATGAAGATTAACGAATTCATAGAACTTCTTGCTTCAAAAGAACCAGCACCTGGAGGAGGTTCCGCAGCAGCCCTTTCAGGAGCTATAGGTACAGCACTTATTTCAATGGTTGCAAACCTGACTATAGGGAAAAAGAAGTTTATTGAGTATGAGCCACTTATGATGGAAATTTTAAATGAGGCAAAAACACTACGACAAAATATGCTTTTACTTATTGAAGAAGATACAAAGGCATTTAATGGAGTTTCAGCTGTATTTGATATGCCAAAAATCACAGAACAGCAAAAGGCAAAAAGAAAAGCAGCTATGCAAGAGGCATTAAAAAATGCCACATTAGTCCCTATCGAAATGATGGAGAAAGCTGTATCAGCACTAAAGCTTCTTAAAAAGTCACAGGGCTGTACAAATCCTTCTGCTGAAAGCGATCTGGGAGTTGCGGCACTTACATTAAAGGCAGCACTCTTTAGTGCTTGGCTTAATGTAAAAATAAATTTAAACAGCATATCTGATGAAGACTTTATAGATAAATATGGCAAAAAGTCCAAAGAGTTATTAGATAAAGGCAATATTTTAGCCGAACATGTGTATAATGGAGTATTA
>DUTQ01000293.1 GCA_012841995.1 Thermoanaerobacterales bacterium
AAGTTGGTAGCTATAAATTATAAAGGTGAGTACAAACCTCATAACCAGGTCAGGTTATATTGATGGCGGCTTGGGGCAAACCAGTGGTTCGATTCCACATATAACAAATTATGCCCATAAAAGTTACACCAGTACAAATAGATTGTTATTGTTACTACCATGTACTAATTTATAATTTAAAGCGAGGGTGGGTAAGGGGAATTTAGAGCATAAGATATTTTATAAGAGCCATAAATGGACTGTTTGTTCGTTTATGGCTCTTTTATTTAAAAATCACTGCTTTATTTAGTCCAAAAATTGGTGATACAATTACTTATTGACAGTAGCACAGTGTTAAAGTGCAGTATAGCGCTGTTGTTGTTTATAGTTGAAACGACGCAAAAGATTTAGACTAAAATGGAACAAATAGTAGAAAGTTTCGTCTAATAATATAGAAACGCTTAAGGAGGTCCAAATGGTGAGATATAAGCTTTTAAACAAAAGTTGGGCCATAGTTTTGGCAGTGTGCTTAATATTTACTGTTTCTGCATGCAGCGTATCTAATGAAGGCGGCGGTAAATTCACTGCCAAGGTGGCTGAAAATTTAGATAAAAAATTAGTTAAGGCTAACAATGAATTCGCATTCCACTTGTACAACCAACTTACCAAAACAGGGCAACAAGGTAAAAATGTATTCATATCTCCTACCAGCATATCGTTAGCTCTATCCATGACCTATAATGGTGCCGATGGCAGGACGAAGGCTGCCATGGCCGATGCCTTAAAGTTCAAGGATATATCCCTTGAGACATTAAATGAGGAGAACTTAAAGCTAAGGAGTGTATTGCAACATGCGGATGAAGATGTTACCCTGGAGATAGCAAATTCCATATGGGCACGCAAGGGTATAGAATTTAAATCTGATTTTATGGACAGAAATAAAGACTATTACAATTCATACATCAAGGCATTAGACTTTGCTGATCCTAAGACAACCAAGATCATAAACGGCTGGGTGAGCAAAGCCACCCACGGAAAGATTGACAGTATAGTTGATGAAAAAATAGATCCACAAACCGTAATGTTTCTCATAAATGCCATATATTTTAACGGAGAGTGGACAGAGCCGTTTAAAGCGGAAAATACAAAAAAGGTTCCCTTTACCAATCAAGATGGCTTAGAGACTCATGTTGACATGATGTTCCAAAACGGTGAGTATAAATACTTCAAAGGAGACAAATTTCAAGCATTGGCTCTTCCCTATGGAAAAGAGAGAATCTCTATGTATATATTCCTGCCCGACAAAGATTCCACACTGGACGATTTATATAACAGCATGACCGTGGAGAACTGGGATAACTGGATGGCTAACTTCAGTACAAGAGAAGGAGACATTGGATTACCCAAGATAGAGCTGGAATATGAAAAAAATCTAAATGATATCTTAAAGGCCATGGGCATGGAAATTGCCTTTGATGAGGAACAAGCTGATTTAGGCTTGATGTATGACAGGAGTAAATCAGGGGAAAACATATACATAGGCAATGTAAGGCATAAGACATTTTTACGGCTGGATGAGAAGGGCACCGAGGCCGCAGGGGTTACATCGGTTGAGATAAAGGAAGGGTGCGCCGAAAAAGAAGAGGATAAGTTTACTATGATAATGGATAGACCCTTTTTCTTTACGATACAGGATGAGAACACAGGGACAATACTCTTTATGGGATCTATCAATAAAGCATAGCCAAATCAGGGGCAGCTCTTTAAGGAACTGCCCTTAATTTATTTGTTTTATGTATAAGTGAGTATATAGTACCATGTAATGTCGTGGGGACGGGGTTGTTGTCAACTTTCTTTTTCTTTTCCTGCTTTGAAAATTACCCAAGAAGATGTTACTAATATTAATACAGAACAACTCTTTGTCTTATTCTTTTATTGTATAATAGAAAAAGGTGATGATATGAATAATTTAACCAGTATTTTATTAATAGAAGACGATGAATCCCTAAATAGAGGAATTAGTTTTAAACTTGAAAGAGAAGGTTTTAATGTTCTTTCAGCAACATATCTTAAAGAAGCCTGGGAAATATTTAATAAGCAAGATATTGATTTGATTATACTTGATGTAGGGTTGCCTGATGGAGATGGCTTTGAGTTTTGCAGAGAAATAAGGAAGAAGTCAGGTGTTTTAATTATATTTCTTACAGCATGTGTTCAAGAAGTTGATATAGTCACAGGTTATGACTTAGGAGCGGATGATTATATTACTAAGCCTTTTAGCTTAATGGTACTCATATCTAAGGTAAAAGCAGTTTTGCGAAGAAAAAATAATAATAGTGAAACTGAAATGTTTCAATGTAATGATATCATCTATTATCCAAAAACTATGAAGGTATATAAAAATGGTAAGGAAATGTTCTTATCTAAAACAGAATTTAAATTGTTCAAATATTTTATAGATAATTGTCAACAAGTAATTACTAAAGAACAGTTTTTTAATGAGCTATGGGATATGGAAGGAGATTTCTTAGAGGAAAGCACCCTTCCTGTAAATGTTAGAAGGCTTAGAGAAAAGATTGAAGATGATCCTTCCAATCCTAAATATATAAAGACCGTCAGAGGCATAGGATATATTTGGACCGAGGGGTGCTTTAAAAAATGATACTTAAAAAAGATCCTATAATTAAAAAAGCCTTTATCATCCTAATAGCAAGCCTTGTCTTTATTATCTCTACAGCGATTTTAAACAATTATTTTTTTATAAACCAATTACAAAGCCAGGGATTAAAAGTAAATGATAACTTAGATCATAAATTTATGTTAAAGAGTATAGCTATTATGTTTTTGATTGTTATACTAAATGTTTTTTTATTTGTATC
>DUTQ01000294.1 GCA_012841995.1 Thermoanaerobacterales bacterium
ATATATGTATATTGAGGGTTTAAATGAGTTGACAGGTGTAATTAACTTTCGTCTGTGATGAGGAGGGCAATTTTATGAAACTTCCTCTTGTACCTTTTGGAAGCCGAAACTTGAAAAAGCAAAGGCCCCTATTAAAAGGCAGTGATGTACGGCACTTACAGCAAATATTAAAGAGATTAGGAGTATTTAATAAGCGGGTTGACGGAGTTTTTGGAAGGCATACGGCCAATTCAGTAGAGAAATTCCAAAAACTATTTAATTTAAAGCAAAATCAAGTAGTCGATAAAGATGATTTTGATGTATTAAACGAGCTTTTACAAAGCAGGTTGAATTATTGGGTTACAGCTCAAAAGGATTTTACTCATTCGGGTTATCATAATGTGCCAGTATCCACAAAACTGATAAAATCTTGGTTTAAAAATATCCCCGATATTTTGGGAATTTGCTGTATCTATGACAGGCTTATAGTTACAACAAGACACAAGATATGTGCACTAGATATAAAAACAGGATCTAGCCTTTGGGAAAAAGATATATTTCCACAAGCCCCTGCAACTGTTTCAGAAGGAAAAATCATAGTGCCATGTGGCAATCTTGAGATACTAGATATGTACTCTGGCAAAATACAATCGAGTTATAATGTGGATTCTTTTGCATCTCCTGCAGCTGCTGTAAACAAAACCATTTATGCATCTGCTCAGGGTGTTTTTTATGCCCTTGATGACAAGCATGGTGTCAAATGGAAATTTAATACTTCTGCAGCTTCATTGACATTAGCAGCAGTCGGCTATGACCTTGTTTATTTTGCCTCACTTGATCGAAATCTATATTGTCTTGATGAAAAAGGTTTATTATATTGGAAAACAAAACTTCCAAGTATCGTCAGCCTTTGTCCTGCTATATGGGATAATGCTGTCTTTATCATATCCTGTGATTCATGGATTTATAGGTTAAATCCATTGACTGGACAAATAATAATAAAGAAAAGGCTTTCAGATGAAGAATTCTTGAAGCCTGCTTTTCATCGGGACTTTATGATGCTTGTAAATTATCGCGGAGAAATAATTTCAGCAAATTATCGTGATTTAAAGGTAAATTGGCAAATAGATACAAAAGAGATACCTACAACTTGCCCTATTGTCTGTCCTGATACGTTTTTTATTGGAACCAACAATGGATTACTTGCATTTGACACTTGTGACTTAAAAATGAAAAGATACCTGGAAGGCAAAAAAATAGTGGCACTCATACAAGGTGAGGCAGGCCTCTTTGTAGCCACCGAACAAGGGCTTATCAAACTAACCCCTGAGATTCTATAAACCGGCCATGTCATCCTATCAACAAGGGTTTGTAATGATTTTAAAGATATGCTCAATCTGAATAAAAGATTGATGAGGCTTTTTTACTAAAACCCAAAATAACTTGACGCAATCAAAAATTAATTTAAACATAACTAATAATTTATGTTCTGCTATAATGTGAATTATGATATAAATATAGTATGAAAAACACTTATAGCTTGAAATTTTTTTTGATTTGGATGGAGGAAGACAATGGATGTAAGGAATAAACCTATTGGAATATTTGATTCAGGCATTGGAGGCCTAACCGTAGCACGTGAAGTTATGAATATGATGCCAAGGGAAGACATTGTGTATTTTGGCGATACTGCCAGAGTTCCCTATGGCACCAAATCTAAAGAAACAGTGACGAGATTTGCTTTTTCCGGGATTAGGTTCCTTTTAAGCTGTGATGTGAAGATGATTATTGTTGCATGTAATACTGTAAGCGCTACATGCCTTGATAGACTTCAAGAGTCTACACCTGTTCCTGTAATAGGTGTAATAGACCCAGGGGCCAGGGCCGCTGCTTTATCAACCCGAAACCGTATAGTTGGCATTATAGGCACTGAAAGAACGATAAAAAGTGGAGCATATATTGACGCAATACATCGACTTTCAAAAGAGATAAAGA
>DUTQ01000295.1 GCA_012841995.1 Thermoanaerobacterales bacterium
CCTTCTGATACAGCTTTAAATAATGTAACTCTTTCAGCACATATTGAAAGGCCGTAAGAAGCATTTTCTATATTACAACCTGTAATTATTCTACCTGATTCAGTATAAGCCGCAGCGCCCACCTTAAATTTTGAGTAAGGCGCATAGGCCTTGCTGCGAGCTTCTAAAGCATATTTGACCAATTCGTGCTCAAGCATGGCTAGATTTCATTCCTCTCAAATTTACTCGACTGATTTAAAACCTGTATCCAGGTATTACCGGGATTTATCTTAAGCAGTAAACCATCTTTATCATAATATATTGTCCTAGAGTTCCTGCTCATTTTTTGCCAGTCAATCTCTTGCACAAATCCATTACTTATATAATAACCCTTGCCAGAGCCCGGAGTATCGATTCTCAACCGGCCTTCATCATCTATTACCTTTGAGTTACTATATTGTATGATAATATTTTTTACATATATTGGTTCTCCGCTTTTTCTGTCGGTATGAGGTGCCCCATTGATATATCTTTTATACATCATTATTGTGGGGTCATATATATATCCTACATTGTAATTTTTATAGTATACAAGCTTGAAACTGTCCAGGGCCGTGCCACTGGTGGTTTCATTTGTATCATTGAAATTCCATAGTTTTAGGGCCACGCGTTTTAACATGCCGCGTTTTTCTGCGGTTTTTAAAATTCTTTCCTCGCTCGAGTAAGCGTTATGTGGCTTTTTTCGCGACGGATCTCTCCAAAATGTTACATTATCGTATATGCCATCAATGGTATTGATTTTTTGCTTTTGCAAATCTCTATAAGCTTCAGGACTAGCACCATAGTGGACATAAATACTGTCAAATTCCATTGCATAATCAATAAAATATGGTCTTGCACTTCGAATAGGCCCAATCTCATCACATTTTGCCCCCATATAAAGTGCTAAAAATCTTGTAATACCGCCTTCGGCCATAACCTCGTAAACAACTCCCGCTTTGTCTAATCCGGACTGAGGCCTGGATTTATATTCATTCTCAATCATTACTGCAAGCGGTTTCTGACCTTCATATTTTGCATCAATATCAAGCCCTGTAAGGGGACTTTTTATCTTCGGTGTGGAGTCTATATCTTTTTGATCAAGATCGCTTCGCTGTTCGTCTTCAGCTATATCATCGCTTTGTTCTATATCTGTAAAATCTTTGTTTTTGTGGACACATCCTGATGATAGCAGTAAAACCAGTATGATTAAAAAAATCGTCACATACCTATGAGGAGACATGTTTTTCCTCCTTTTCACACTGCACTTTTATAGCTAATCACGACTTTCTTATCTTCACTGTAACCTGAAATACTGTAAAATGATCTCATACCTGTTTGAAAAAATAATATAGCCTACGATTATAGCATTTATCGCTGATATCAAAACCGCACCTGCCGCCACATTTTTTGCTATTTTTGCCAGTGGATGGTACTTATCAGTTATCAAGTCTACTGTAGCCTCTATGGCAGTATTTATCATCTCTGCAATTATAACCAATGATATAGTAAAAAAGATCATGATGAGTTCAAAAGCTGTAAACTCTAATATATATGCAAGCATTGCCACTAATAGACCCGCAAAAAAATGTATGCGAATATTCCTTTGAGTTCTAAAAGCATATGCAATACCTGCAAAAGCATAATAAAAACTTTCAATAAGTGTTCTAGATTTTTTCATAGCTTTTTTAACCTCTTACCAAATCAAATTCCATTAAGATTTGTTCCTCTTTTTGCCTCATGATTTTTTTATCATCTTCTCGCTCATGATTATAGCCCAGTAGATGGAGTATTCCATGTACTGCCAGGTATGCAACTTCTCTTTCAAAAGAATGGCCATATTCTTCGGCTTGCAGCTTTGCTCTCTCAAGAGAAATTACGATATCCCCTAATAGTTGTGCTGCTTCATCTCCCAAGTATAGAGTATCGTTTTTGTTGTTTTCCTGCATTGCAAATGAAAGCACGTCTGTGGGGGCATCGCATGAGCGGTATGTTTTGTTTAGCTGCTGGATATGCTCATCATCTGTGAGAACAACACTTACTTCAACATCATTTTTTACACCTTCATTTGTAAGGCCAACATTAATTACCTTCTCAATCAACTGCTCTAAATCTTCATTAACTTTAATTTTTTGCTGCATATTGCTGACAATTATACTACTCATCTTTTTCGTCCTTTCCTTCCAGTTCCTTTAATTTTTCAGGATATTCGATCCTTGTGTGAAACACTCCGACTAAAACTCTGGAGAAAGCAGCGGCTATTTTATCTAGTTCTTTCAATGTCAAATCACATTCATCTAATTGGCCATCAATCAGCTTATCTCTGATAATTTCTCTTATTAAACCCTCTATCTTGCCTGGAGTAGGTTTTGACATGGCTCTTACAGCCGCTTCTGATGAATCAGCCAACATAACTATAGCAACCTCTCTTGTTTGAGGCTTAGGACCATCGTATCTAAAGCTGGCTTCGTCAATTTTTTTCCCGCCTTGCAAATCAGAGGCCTTTTTATAAAAAAACGAAAGTAGAGTTGTGCCATGGTGTTGGGCAATAAAATTTTTTATACAATTGGGCAAATGATATTCTTCAGCTATTTCAATACCATCTTTTACATGTGACGTTATTATCAAGGCACTTAGACTTGGATTTAGCTTATCATGTGGGTTATCTTGAGTTAATTGATTTTCAATAAAAAAATAAGGTCTCTTTACTTTTCCTATATCGTGATAATTTGCTCCTACTCGTGCTAATAGCGAATCAGCTCCAATAGCCTCTGCTGCTGCTTCGGCAAGATTTCCAACTATAACAGAGTGATGATAAGTTCCCGGAGCATCTATCATGAGCTTTTTTATTAACGGCTGGTTTGGATTTGATAGCTCTAAAAGTTTAATTGAAGATGTAATTCCAAAGGCAGTTTCTAAAAATGGTAAAATTCCAATGGCAAGAACCGATGAGAATATGCCGTTGATTAGGCCCAGTGGGCATTGTCTTAAGGTGTTAAATAAGTTATCGTTATTTAAAAGTCCCAGTCCAAATATTAAAACAAAATTGACTCCGCCAATTATTCCTCCTGCCTTTGTCAGATCACTTCTCTGTGATACCTTAACAGTGCAGAAAATTGCCGTTAATGCACCAATAAAATTAAATAGAAATAGCAGAAAGTCATTACCCAGCATAATGCCTGCAATTGCACTCATAACAAAGCTCGATACAAGTGCCAGCGAAGGATCTATGAGTATAGAAATCAACATAGTTCCTGCAGCAAGCGGAATAAGGTAATTTGATAGGTTTTTTATCACCAATGATATAATAAGGGTGCAAATTATGATTAATGCCAACAGGGCTAAATTTGTGTCATTTGAAATTAGATCTTTATGAAAAAAATAGATATCAAAAATAA
>DUTQ01000296.1 GCA_012841995.1 Thermoanaerobacterales bacterium
AAATGAAAATCGTAGGTTTAATAGGTGATAAAAGCCTTGTGAGCAAAGCTTTAAGGCTTATCGTATTAAATGGCAACATGCATTTTATTAATGCAAATTCATGTGAATTTACATAGGTAAGAGCATTAATAAAATGCATGTTGCCATTTAATACGATAAGCCTTAAAGCTTTGCTCACAAGGCTTTTATCACCTATTAAACCTACGATTTTCATTTTTTCAACAGCCATATTAACTTCACTCCTCAAAAACAGCCTTTATGAGAAATTTATCAGCTTGTTCAGCCGGTATCTTATACCTAATGCTCTCTATAATAGATACTATATCCCGAACCTCAAACTCTAAAAACCATATAAATGCTACTGTTTTTATTATGCTCATCTGATATTTTTTAGACATTGTCTTGAGATTATAAAAAATATACCTGTTTATTCTTCTTTCCATAAATATGTCTCTTGTATTTTCTTTGTTAAATAAAAACCCGTAGCCTAAATTGGCAGTCATCCTATAAAGATCATCAAGGTTTTCTATATAACACATTTGTTTTCTATCAGAAAAACTTAATTTTTCACCAAAATTTATGGTATAGTTTAAAAGTTCCTCTGGAAGGAGATTGTAAAACTTCTTGCCTCTATATATCCACTGCACATTATATAAATCAGCAACCATACCTTCCCATTTTTCCATAACATGCCTGTCATTTTCTGATATTTTTCTCCAGTTCTTTTTTAAAATATTAAAATACCCCATATCCAGAGCCATCTCAAAATAAAACAGGTTCTCTCTTTTCATATCTATAACAGGTTTCAGTTCATTGAAAAGCTCTGTTTTGTCCATCGAAAGGATTAAATCCCTGATACTATTTGCTTCAAGTATCTTATTTGGATCTAATCTGCTGTATTTACCTATAAATGTCAGCGGTTTATCTATGTCTTCAGGCCTTTCTTCATTAAATATAGTTCGCGCTAATATTTTTAAATCCTCAATTTCATATTTCATGTAAAGTGTACGAATAAACTCCCTGTAAGAACCAGTAAAGTAATGAATGAGCTTATCTATTCTCGCTATCATGCTTTTGTTTAAAGCTTCCTCTAATACTCTCCTTGATATGCCTTCTGTTTGCACATAAAGCATTTTGCCGTATACCGTATTTTGCTTTAGGTATGTGATAACTTCTGCTACTGAGCTTTTGCCTAGCATATTCTTATAATCTTCCCTTTTTAAAAAATCTCCTTCCATTGCATGTATTTTTGTATTAATAGCACCATATCGAGTGATATTATCCATTTTAATCCCTCGTTAAGTGAAATAATCGTTGTATAACTTCTTGGACAATGCTTTCTCTGCAATTTTTAAACTGTTTTTCCATTTTGTTTAAAAGGGCCTCACCCTGTGAATTTATATCTTTTACCTCTTGTAAACCCATATTTATAATCCTATCTGCTGCCTTCTTGGCCTCAACTTCTGCACGCTCTATATAGTCTTCTGACATTTGCTTTAGCTCAAGCTTATATTGTTTTTCAAGCTCGAGTAACTCCTTTTCTCTTTTGCTACTTAATGATTGAGCTTTTACATCCAAATCAATCAATCTTGATAATACCTCTTCTTCCAAATCTCGTCACCTCAACTCACTTATATATAGGCGCTAAAATAATAATTTAAAGTATATTACTTATTTTTCCCCTATTCAATTTTAAAAAAACTACAAAAACGGCTGTTTGACTACTCTTTAGCCGGCAATTTCCCTGCTGTATTCTACAACCTTTGATTATCTTTGTTATGTCGCAATAATCTCATGCTTTCATGTAACCCCTACAAGGGTAAGCGTAGCAGGGGTAGTATCGCAATATCCATAATTATATATTGTATGCAAATGTAATTACTGAATAGTATATTTTTAAAAGTATTATATTTTAAAGGGTAGCCTGTTAATTAAATTGTTACTATAGTAAGAAAAAAGCTACAAGTTAATGTATTTTTGCGATTATGCCGGGTTTAAAGCAGTTATATTCACAATATGCAGTTTGACAATTCTAACATTAAGTAATATGCTGAGGGTACTTATTACATAACTTATAAAAAGTAAAAAGAAAAGAGGGGTATGATGAAACTTAAAAAAGGTCTGGTGGTTTTTCTAGTGCTTATGTTGGCTGCTTCTATAGCACTTGCAGGTTGCTCTAAAGCACCTGATGAAGCAGAGGGTGAAAAGCAAGATGGTGATGTAGTAACACTCAATGTGCTTTCAAGTGACGACTTCGCCGGCTTTAGGAAGAGTGTCATAGAAGAGTTTGAAAGCGAAAACCCGGGCATCAAAGTTAATTTCATGTCAGTTGGTTATGATTCCCTTCATCAAAAAGAGGTAACAGCTCTTGAAACAGGCGGAGATACCTATGATGTAATCGATGTAGACTGTATATGGACACCGGAATATGTGACAAAAGGCTATATTATACCTGTTGACGACAAATTAACTCAGGAAATGAAAGACGATATAGTTCCAGCCGCATTAGATATATTAAAATACAAAGATAGTTTCTATGGTCTCCCCATGTTCAATGATGTTTTGTTTTTCTACTACAATGAGGAACTTCTAAAAAATGCAGGTATAAATGAGCCCCCTGCCACTTGGGATGAACTCGTCCAGCAG
>DUTQ01000039.1 GCA_012841995.1 Thermoanaerobacterales bacterium
AAAATTTTGCTAATGTGACAAGATCTAAATTGCAATAAATAGTTTGAAAAATATTATTTACACAGCTAAGTTTGAAGACCATTTTCCACAACTATCGCCCCAACGAGCCAGTATTTGCCCATTTGCTTTTATTTCAACTATTTCACATAAGTTTGGGCATCCATCGCATTCAAACCCTTTTACTTCATATTCCTTATTGCTTGCATCAAAACCAACAAAGCTTGTGGTTTTATTTTCTGTTATAACATGTTTTGCGGCAAGGATAGCAACACCTATTGCACCCATTACATCATAATCTTTTGGTACTGTTATTTCACATCCTAATTCATCCTCAAAGGCTTTTTTTATTCCACAGTTTGCCGCTACTCCACCTTGAAACATGATGTCTTGCTTGATTTCTTTACCTTTTGCAACGTTGGCAAGGTAATTTCTAACAAGGGCCTGACAGAGGCCCCAAATAATATCCTCTGTTTTATGTCCTATTTGCTGTTTGTGTATCATGTCCGATTCTGCAAATACGGCACATCTTCCGGCTATCCTCGTTGGGCTTTCAGATTTAAGTGCCAGTTTGCCAAAATCTTTTATTGGGATCCCTAATCTTTGAGCTTGTCTATCCAAAAAAGACCCTGTTCCAGCCGCACACACCGTATTCATAGCAAAATCAACAACTATCTGATTTCTCAATATAATTATTTTAGAGTCCTGACCACCTATTTCTAAAATAGTTTTGACATGGGGTTTTTCAGCTAATGCAGCAACAGCATGGCTTGTAATTTCATTTTTAACCACATCTGCACCTACAAGAACAGAGGCTAATTGTCGCCCACTTCCTGTAGTTCCAACTGCAAAAATATCTATGTCATGAAACCTATCTTTTATTTTATTTAAGCCATCCATAATTGCCTCAATTGGTCTACCTGCTGTATTTAAATAGAGTTTATATATTACTTCATTATTGTTATTTAATAATATCATATTAGTGCTAACAGAACCCACATCAATTCCGAGCGAACACCTTATCAAAATTCTCAACCTCCGTTTTATGTTTTATCATATCTACAAAAGCCTCAAGCCGAGTTCTTAAACCGGTTTCAGCAGAATGTTCATCGATTACCAAAGTCATTACAGGAATATCGTATTTTTTACTTATCCCTGGAAGTACGCTTTTTGCAACTATTTCAGGCATACAAGTAAAAGGCAATAAGTGAATTGCACCTTTATAACCTTGTTTTGAAAGCCAAGCTACCTGTGCTACTGTTTCTTGGCCATGACCGCCTACAAAATGATTTATGTAAGGCTTTGCTAAATCCAGAAATTTTTTATGTTCCTTGGGTTTTAAAAATGATGGAAAGAGATTTAAACGAACCCAATCCGTGATGTAAATATTTCTATTGACTTCTACTCCTAAACATCCTAATTGTTTTTCTATATTCAAATTTGCAAAAGGTTCTAAAACTGTATATATCTCTCCTATAATACCTATTTTAACTGTTTGTCTTCGTGCATCATGTGGTACATACTTAAACATATTATCCATATTTAACTTAATATTTTTTAGATCGTCTATTTCGGTAGCGCTATCAATTAAATTTACTATTTTATTATAGATTTTATCTGTATCACCTTTGTTGATTTCAGTTGGGCGGAATGTGGCAGTTTTTTTATCCAAATCATCAAGCAAAATTGCCTTTTCCCAACCAAGTTTCGCAGCGTCATATATATCGGTAATTCCATTTTCTTTTTTATTTGTAATATGCTTTAAATTTGTTATCAAATCTATGAGGTTTCCTTTTGGAGGCTCTAATACAATCATATTAAATTTATAACCAAGATTTTGCAAAATCTCACGTTGCACTTCACAATAATAACCAAACCTGCAAGGTCCAATACCTCCTGCCATAACTATTGTATCTGCTCCGTTTTCAATCGCTTCAATAAAGTTTCCTATAGTTATCTTTAAGGGCAAACAGGCAAACTCAGGTGAATATTTGACACCGAGCTCCAATGTTTGCTTTGTGCATTTTGGTGGGACTACCACCTGAATATTTAGTTTTTCAAAAAATGCTTTTAAGGGAATATAAATATTACCCATGTGAGGAAATGTTACCTTCAAAGTTATTCCTTCCTTCCAAAATATCTAAAAATGCTTCTAGTCTTGTATTAAAACCCGCTTCACCACTTTGTTCATCCAAGTTTATATATAAAAAAGGTAATTTGTATTCTTTGGCTATACGTTTCTCCAAAAGCTCGCCTACAAGAGAATCTGGCCCACAACCAAAGGCCGCAACATGAATTACTCCATCAACCATTTTATTATCTAAATAATAATAAGCGCTACCCAAGATATTTTCTCCAAGAGTCCAAAATAACTGTTTATTCAGTTTTTTTGATCCCTTTATAATATCATTTTCTTGAACCATTTCAAAAGTAATCAATTCGATTTTATTTTTTTGTAGTTTTTTAATTAAATTCATATTTATATAATGATCAAAAATATTATAAGGGTGACCTAATAGCATTATTTTTTTGTATTTTGATTTCTCAATATCACATTTCTCAATATCATTTTGATCTTTTCTTTCTAATACGGATGAAATCATTCCGAACTTTTTGATCTTTTCCACATATTTTTTGTGCTTTTTTCTAGCTTTACAATATGCTAAAAAAGTTTGTAATTTGCTTTTTTGGAAAAATTGTCCGATTTCAAATATATGTTTAAATATGTTTTGCTTTGATTTATATAGATTTAGTTCAGAATCAATAATTAATGGCAATCCATTAATATTATTTTTTACCATATCAGGTAGCCCTAAAAATTTTGGACAAATATATTTACCAGGCTCTATACTGACAATTCTGGGAATAAAAATAACATCCGTTTTTTTGCAAAGTTCCACTACATGACCATGAAACACTTTAACGGGTAGACATGCGTCATCAACTGTAGTTTTTATTCCATCTTTTAATATTTTTTTGTTTGTCGGTCCTGATAAAACTACTTCCTGCCCTAATGATTCAAAAAATGTTTTCCAAAAAGGAAAATAATAATAATAAAATAACGCTCGCGGAATGCCAACTTTCATAAAAAACCACCTCAAATAAATAACGTTATTTATTATTATTCCCAGTT
>DUTQ01000297.1 GCA_012841995.1 Thermoanaerobacterales bacterium
AGCCTTCTGAAGGGACAAAGATTTTTGTTTCAATTCCACTTAAATAAGAAAGGTGGATTTTATTTGAAAGATATTTCTGTTGTTCTTGCAGACGATCATGTATTAATGAGAAAGGGTTTAAAAAAAATACTTGAAATGGAAGATGATATTGAGGTTATCGGTGAAGCAAGTGATGGAATTGAGGCTATTGATATAGTAAAAGACAAAAAACCTGATGTTCTTTTACTTGATATAAACATGCCAAGGTTAAATGGCATCGAAGTAACAAGTGAGCTTAAAAAACAAAAACAAAAAACAAAGATAATCATACTCACAATATACGATGATAGAGAGTATTTATTGGAATTGATAAAAATAGGAGTATCAGGGTATATTTTAAAAGACATCGAACCTGAAGGTCTTATGGAAGCAGTTAGGTCAGTAAGTCGTGGAGAGGTGTACATTCAGCCTACGTTGACAAGAGCCCTAGTTGCCGAATATAAACGCCTGACAAAACCTGTTGTCGGCGCGAAAAGGCCAATTACTGCAAGGGAAAAAGAAGTTATGGCATATATTGCCGAAGGATTAAGTAATATTGAGATATCAGCCAAGCTAGGTATAAGTGAAAAAACAGTTAAAAATCATGTGAGCAGTATATTAAAGAAATTGGATTTAATGGACCGAACACAGATAGCCATTTTTGCATTAAAAAACAAATTAGTATAAGAACAGTAGAAGTTCCCTCCGAATATGATGAAAGTAAAAGGCAGGGAGGGAACATGATGGATTTTTTTACTAGAGTTATAGATATTAAAGCACTATCTATGATTCTGCTGGCGTTATTTGGTATATTAAGCCTATTTAGACATATAATGCGTCAGTTTATTAAGAAAAATGTCAACAGAAAACTAGATGCGATTGTTTTCGTCAAAAACTCTCAAGATTATATTGAGGGAATTGTAAGGAATTACTACATAACACATTTCAAAGATCTGGGGGAGTTGTTAATAATTGATGGAGGTTCTGCGGATAATACCAGGGAAATCATACAAAGGCTGGCATGTCAATATAGTGGTATAAGCATAATGCTTTTTGCCAATAAGGATTTTAAGGAGTGTATCTGTGAAGGGCTGAATTATATAGCAGGTCCTGAAGTGCTTATAATCAATGCCACATATTTAGATATAAAGCAAGAAGAATTTACAAATCATAATAATAGCCCAAAAAATTGTAGAAATAGGTCTAAAACCCCACTAAATTAGGACAAGAGGTTGATTTGTTTTTAACAACTTATGGTTTATAATTAAAAACAGTAAAGCCCTATTTTAAAATTGTTTTACCCCTTAGTTTTTTAAAGCCCCCCTTTCTTTCGTGGTGTAGACCCTGAAATGATGAGGGGTCTTTTTTTATTTAAACGCAACTTACTATAAGTAAAGCACTTCAAATCTTGAGGAATATTGCAACAAGTGTTAAGAAATGTTAGAATTAACCGTAAAGACAAGATTAAACACCATGAGGTGTAAAGATTATGGTTGAAATAGAAGGTGCTGTTGAACGAATATCATATTATGATGAGGACAATTTTTTTACAGTGGCAAGGCTTGCGGTTAGAGGTGAAGACGAAACCTTAACAGCAGTGGGCTATTTTCCTTCAATTGAGGTTGGAGAGGTTTTAAGGCTAAAGGGGAATTGGGTGCTACATAAGGATTATGGATACCAATTTAAAGTGGATTTTTATGAAACTCTTGTGCCCACAACGGTTCGTGAGATTGAAAACTACTTGGCATCAGGTGTCATCAAAGGCATTGGGCCAGTTACAGCTAAAAAAATTGTAGATATGTTTAAAGAAAATGCCCTTGAGATAATGGAAATGTCACCTGAACAACTTTTGAAAGTTGAAGGCATAGGCGAAAAAAGGCTACAGACAATCTGTGCTTCTTATGAAAAGCAGAAAGAGACCCGGGAAGTCATGCTCTTCCTGCAGCAATACGGTATCGGGCCAGGGCTCGCAGCAAAAGTATATAAAACTTATGGCGAT
>DUTQ01000298.1 GCA_012841995.1 Thermoanaerobacterales bacterium
ACCCACGAAAGGATATAGCCAGAGCAATGTTAAGGCACTATGGAAATTATGAAGACTTATTTGTATTAATGAGAGAGAATATTATATATTATCTTAAAGCCAACGGATTAAAGGGCATTAATCTTAAGAAAAATGATGGCAAGATAGTTCCTTTGACATAAAATAACCGTTATACCAAAATGTTTTCAATTTGATGTATTCATAGTATAGTTTGTTCCGATTACCCCTGCTATGATCATTAGTGAGCCTATAATATGGTAATAATACAGCTGTTCTTTCAAAAAGAATACCCCGGCAAAAATAGCAACTACTGTCCGGAGATTGCCAAACACGCTCATTTTTGCTGCCTCGATTTTGGAAAGCACGAAACTGTTCAGCAATGATGTCACTAATGAAGACAATATCCCAAGATATAGGATTGAGATAATAAATTCAAAGCTTTGAAGGGGAGCAAAAAACTGATTAAGGGTTCCTTGCCAAAAGTGTGTTGCCAAAGCTGTGGCATTAAACACCAAAAACCCCAACAGAGTCATCATAAAGCTAATTTCAATTATAGAAAAGTCCCTTAAAGTAATGCGATTGAGGACAGTATATCCGGCACTAGATAGACTTGAAAGGAGCAGAAGGGTTATCCCTAACACCTCCGTAAAGTCTACGCTAGATCCTTTCATAATAAAAATATAGATTACACCAAGTACAGACAATAGCATAGAGGCCTTTTGGCATAATGTACTTTTTTCTTTCAGTAATACTGCTGATAATATCATCACAAATATCGGAGTTATGGATTGTAAAATTCCCGCTTCAGATGAGGTTGCATAGGCAAGCCCGAATGTTTGAAAGCCGAAGAATGCTATAGGATAAAGTAGACCTAAAACGAAGATCTTCAGAAGATTCCTTTCCTTAAAATTTATGGAAATCTTTTTCAATAAAACCGGAACCATCAAAGCTATAAAAGATGCAGTAAATCGAAAAGCCAGGACATCTATTGGGCTGGCAAATCTCAAAGCCGTTTTACCAAATAGAAATGATAAACCGGTAATAATGGTGTGTAATGCTGCAAACAGGTATACACGATCTAAACCGGGCTTTTTCATATAAAAACCCCCTTAGGATTATATGTTTCTTCAATTATTAGTATTCTGGATTTCTCATAAAATTCCTCTATGTGTAAGTCTATAGGATGTTAAGCTGTTTCGAGCAAAAGCTCACACATCAAGTGAATATTTAAGAACCGTCGAACTGTCCCCGAATATTCATTTGATTTTGTTGGCAATCTTTATTGGTTTGACGGTTTAAATGTACAATGATAATATTTAATTAAATGAAATATCTACGAGTTAATCTACCTAAAGATATACCAAAATCATGGTGATTAATCCATAGGGTATAAGTGGAAACATTTATGCCTCCCGTAAGGAAAGTAGATTATTTTAGAGCGTTAGTTAAGTGATAGACAGTCTCTTAAGGGAGGAGGCTGTTTTATTTTTGTGAATTGAGGTGAAATTAGTGGATTTTTTAATATGTATAGATGATACAGATAATCTCGAAAGTATTGGAACTGGGAAACTTGCACAAATATTAGGCAGAAAACTTGAGGAATTAAATCTGGGAATCATGGGGAATATCACCCGCCATCAGCTTTTAATACATCCGGATATTCCGTATACCTCTCATAATAGCTCCATGTGTTTTGACTTTGAAACAGAAAGAAAGAACTGGGATAAAATCATCCAAATATGTTCAGACTTTTTGGATACAGAATCTGCTCAAGGTTCTGATCCGGGCCTATGTGTAGCAAGTTGGGATTTGATAAGTGAAGAGATTGTTGATTTCGGTTTTGCTGCAAAACAAATTGTATTAAAAAAAGAAGATGCTTATAACTTGGCGAAAAAGCATAACATACATTTGTCAGAACATGGAGGCACTGGCCTCGGCGTAGTTGGGGCTTTAGCAGGTGTTGGTTTGCGATTTTCCGGTAAGGACGGGAAATTTAAGTCACTAAAGGGAACAGAAAATCTTGATGGGATATACATAGTTAAGGATTTGTATGAAAAATCCCAGATAGAGTGTGTTCGAACCCTTGATGGCAAAGTAGCTGATGAAGATGATGAGGTTGATTTAACTGTGGCATTTAAGGTCATGCTTATGGATAAAAAAGCGACATTATTGGTATATGCTGATGAAGATTCGCAAAATTCCAATATAACAAGATGGAAAGCATATGATAAAAAATTTTTAAAAAAGCTTGAACGACAGGAGCAGACTAAATGACAGAACAACGAAAATTCGATAGAACTTGTTATATAGCTGAAAATTGCGCTTATTACACATTAGACAATGATGAAGATGAACTTTATACAGATGAATCCACAATCACATGTTACAATTGCCGTTATCGAAGATGGCTACAAAAAGGCTTTGAGTGTATGAAAAATCAGTTGAAAGATATTGGTGAATGATGTGGCTGATGCAATCGAATTAGTAAATGTACAAAAACAATATAAGGTGAACAATCATTTAACACATGCACTAAAAGATGTAAACCTTACTATACCTAAAGGCCAATTTATAGGCATTTTAGGGGAAAATGGTTCCGGAAAAACCACTTTAGCAAGGCTGTTTAATGGCTTGATTCTTCCGACAAAAGGAAATGTATATGTTGACGGGATGGATACTTTTGACAAGAGATTCATAAAGAAAATACGCAGCAGAGTGGGAATGATCTTCCAGAATCCTGAAAATCAGATTATAAGCAGTATTGTAGAAGAAGAGTTGGCATTTGGGCCACAAAATCTCAATTTGCCTATTGAAGAAATAGATAAAAGGGTAGATAAGGCATTAAATATCATGGGTCTTACAGCATTGAGATTTCATGCAACTAATTTGCTTTCAGGAGGGCAAAAGCAGAGATTGGCCATTGCGTCAATTTTGACCATGAAGCCTCAATACCTAATTTTGGATGAGCCCACTTCAATGTTGGATCAAAGTGGAAGATATGAATTAATTAACTACCTGAAAAAGCTTAACAAACAACACAATATTACAATAGTATTGATAACTCATAACATAAAAGATATCTTAAGTGCTGATCGTTTAATCGTCTTGAAGAAAGGCGCTGTTGTGCTAGATTCGACACCATGGAAAATCTTTAGTTCTCCTGAAAATCTGGAAATTTCCGGGTTAAATCCTCCGGATATGGTTAAATTGGTCAATGGTTTAAACAAAAGAGGCTATAAGCTTAAAGATGAAATATTAACTACTGAGCAAATGGTGGAATTTATATGCCGGCAATTGAATTGAGGAATCTAACATACATATATTGCCCTGGAACACATTATGAAAAAAAGGCACTAGATGATATATCCATGGAAGTAAATGTGGGTGAATTTATTGGTATAATTGGATCAAATGGTTCGGGAAAATCTACATTGATAAAACATCTAAACGGATTATTACAGCCCACATCAGGAAAAGTAGTTGTTTTTGGCAAGGATGCTGCAGGCCAGATTAAAGATGAATTGTGGAAATATGTCAGTGTCTTATTTCAATTTCCTGAGCAACAGCTATTTGAAGAAACAGTTTATGATGAAATAGCTTATGGATTAAGGAATATGGACATAACCGGGGATGCTATAGAAGTCCGTGTAAAAGATGCTTTGGAAAAGGTGGGTTTAAACTTTGATGAGTTTGCACAATATCCTCCATTAGCGTTAAGTGGTGGAATTAGAAGAAGAATTGCCCTTGCATGTGCATTTGCAATGGAACCTAAAATACTGGCATTAGATGAACCGACGGCCGGTTTGGATTCCTCTGGTGCAAAACAGGTTTTATGTTCTATAAAGAAGATACAGAAAGAGAAAAATACAACAATTATTATGGTATCACATTCTTTGGATGAGTTACTGCTATTGGCAGACAAATTAGCCTTTATAGATAAGGGTAAGTTGATTGCTTTTGGTGATAGAAGACAAGTTCTGAAACTTATATATGAAAATGCCGAAAACCATATTGTTTTGCCTGATTACATGAGATTGCTCTTTGAATTGAAAAAAATTGGCAATGATGTAAACATAGAAATAGTAAAATATGAAGAGGCTGAAGATGAAATTGCCAATTTGCTTGGAGAGACTAGTAAATGAATGGATTAAAGATAGGTCAATATGTAAGAGGGAACTCTTTTTTGCATAAATTGGATCCCCGCACAAAGCTTTTGGGATGTTTTGTCATGATCATTACAAGTTTGCTAAAAAACAATACAAGCGCCTTATATATAAATGTAGTTCTCCTTTTACTATGTATATTGCTTTGTGGAATAAAATTTAAACAATTTGTAAAAATGGTAAGGCCAATTCGGTACATGCTTTTACTTACATTTATCTTTCAGTCGATCTTTATATCAGGTGAAAAACTAATAGATTTATGGGTAATTTCTGTTTCAAGGGAAGGCTTACATATTGGCATAGTGACCATAGCGCGAATATTCGTATTGTATTTTTGTTCGATATTGTTAACCAGAACTACAACACCTGCCCAGCTCACAGCTGCAATTGAAGCATTGCTATTTCCGATGGTTAGGATAGGGATTCCAATTAATAAATTTGCCACACTTATTAATGTTTCGTTGAGATTCATTCCAGTAATAATTGAGGAGGCTGAAACAATCACATGTGCCCAAAAAGCCAGGGGAGCCCCTTTTAATTCAAAGAGTTTAATAAAGAAATTTAAGGCGATTTTTTCTGTATTGATTCCGGTATTGGCATCATCTTTACAAAGAGCGGCAGATATTGCTATTGCCATGGAAAGCAGATGTTATACAGGTGAAATAAATCACAACAGGATAAAGGGTTTGAGCTTTGGAAAATCCGATATTATCGCTCTAGGGTTAATTTCAACTTCAATTGTTATTGTTTTAGTATAGTCTTTATTTAACGAAAAGAGAGGGGAGAATTTTGTTTTATAAAAGGAAAGCTTTTAGAGGATTACTCGTATTTAGCCTTTTAATTATGTTTTTGTTCGTAAATCAAGTAAGTTTTACAATCGCCGTCGCACATGATGGGGATCAAGCAGATACGCCGGGCATCCCCGGACAAAAACCCATGTATTTTGAATCAATATCTCTTGAAGATGGGACAAATGTAAAAAATGCAACAAACATCCCTTTGATGCCGAAGTTTAATTTAAAATTCAATAAAAATGTAGTGAACATGGTTTATTGGGACAATAACCGCAATTGTTTTACTCTGATTGATGAAAATGGTAAAAATGTTCCTATTGAAGTCACAAAAATAGATGATACGGTTGATTCTACAATGAAGAGAGACATCTTTGTCAAGCCGGTAGAGCCCCTTTCTCCTGGAACACAATATTATTTGAAGATATCCCCAAACCTTAGAGCTAAAAATGGTGTTTCAACACTTGGAGGGACTACAGACGGTAAGGGAGTAGTGATAAGCTTTAAAACTGCTGGGGAAAAGGTGAAGGCTGCTGCCACTTTCACAAAAGATGTTACTCCTAATACAAGTAAGGGCAAAAACACTGAAAACATTCAGAAAAAGCCTGAAGAACAGGCAATGCCGAAAGAAAAAGAAACTGAAAGTGAAAAATTGGATGTATTACAAGAAGACACATCAGTTGATAATAACGAAAATGACCAAGTAGATACACAGGAGGATATAGAAAATAAAAGTGATGAAGAATTACAGCAGAAAAATCAAGATGAAACACTTGAAACACAGGCAAGGCAAAATCAAGGGCTAAATTTCAGGTCATTATTACCATATATAGTAGCGGTTTTGGTTGCAATTTGGTTTATAGCCGAATTTTACGCAAATTATAAACGAAAAATGGCAGGGAAAAGCAATGAAATTAAGAAATAGGATTATTATTGCCCTTGTTTTGATTTTTTTACTTATAATTACATTTTATGCTATTGAGAACATTTTTTTGAAGCAGGGAGAAAAACATGCCACAGTAATTAAAGTAAAAACTGATGATGAAACTGTAGCTTTATTAAGCTCGGGAGTTTTTGAAGAGCTTAAGAAACAAGAAATTAACAACAAAAAAGCTGGTTTTTCAAAAGACTTTGGTCCATCATTATCTTTTGTTATTTCTTCTGTAGGAATTAATGATTTTGAGAGTATAATTATTAAAGGTATTGATAAATCAACGGTGAATTTATCTAAAACTGAAGTAAACGACGACATGGTTTTTATGGTTTATAAGAATAAAACTGTAGACTTATACAGTCAATCACATCAAAAGTTAATAATTAAAACCGTCAGTGAAATAGATGTAAGAAGATAAGGGGTATTAGCGGCTGAAGTGTTAGAATAAGGGGTGAAACCGTGAGTAAAACCGTACC
>DUTQ01000299.1 GCA_012841995.1 Thermoanaerobacterales bacterium
ATCGTTTATATAAAAAAAACCCCCTAATGATCACAATTGATCTTATAACTTTACGAGAAAGTGATTTTCTTCATTAATTCATTAATATGATAGATTCTTTATCTGTTTAGCCCTTGATTGTGCCGATTAATGACCAAGTGCGAGGTGTTGTTATTTTTACGTTAACAAGTTTTCCTATTAAATCTTTTGAACCTTCAAAATTAACAAGTTTATTTGTTTGACTACGGCCTGAAAGTCTTTTCGGATTATTTTTTGATCTACCTTCAACCAAAACTTCAAGGATTTTTCCTCTTAATTTAATGTTCTTTTTTAAGGATATTTTATCTTGGATGTCCATTAGTCTTAAAAGACGATCTTTTTTTATCTCTTCATCAATCTGATTTTCCATTTGAGCGGCACGAGTACCAGAACGCTTAGAGTATATAAATGTAAAAGCTGAATCAAATTCAACTTGTTTGATTAAATCGATAGTTTCTTGAAAATCCTGCTCTGTTTCCCCTGGAAATCCAACTATTATATCAGTAGTAATTGCAATATCTGGTACAGCTAACCTAAGCTTTTTTACAATTTGCATATAATCCTCTTTTGTATAATTGCGGTTCATTTGTTTTAAAATTTTGTTACTACCAGCTTGAACAGGTAAATGTATGTGGTTACATACCTTTTCGCAGTCTCTTATGGCTTCAATTAAATCATTAGATAGATCTTTTGGATGAGATGTGATGAACCTAATACGCTGTATTTTATCAACTTTATTTATTTTTCTTAAAAGATCAGGGAACGTTGTCGGCTGTTCTAAGTCTTTCCCATAAGAATTAACATTTTGACCCAAGAGATTAATCTCTATATAACCATTATCAGCAAGTTGTTCTACTTCTTGTAAAATATTTTCAGGATTTCTACTCTTCTCTCTGCCTCTAACATACGGTACTACACAATAGCTACAAAAGTTATTACATCCGTAATTAATTGTAACCCAAGCCTTTTTAGGATCATCGCGAATTATGGGCATGCCCTCTTTTATACAAGTGTTTTCACCTTCTATGTCAACTAATGTAAAATCAACTTCATTGGATTTTTCAATAAGTTTTGGGAGTTTATGAACATTTTGGATGCCAAATATAAGATCAACATAAGGATGGTTTTTTAATATATGTTTTACAACATGGCTTTGTTTTATCATACAACCTGTAATTGCTATAAGAAGGTTATGTTTTTTGTTTTTGAGCAGCTTTAATTGTGATATCCTACCATATACCTTTCTTTCTGCATTTTCACGTATACAACAGGTGTTAAGCACTATTACATCTGATTCTTTTAATGTTTTTGCTGGCCTATAGCCTTTTTCTTCAAGAACGCCGGAAATAACTTCACTGTCATGTATGTTCATTTGACAACCGTAGGTTATTATTTTATATTTCATAGAAATTTATTCCTCCTAAAACTATTATGTATGTAACTTAAAGTTATATTCCGGGCATAACTCTTTAGCTTTGTCCACAGCCTTATTAAAATCATGCCATACTTCCCACTTTATCTTCACAAGGTTTTTACCTTTCTGTCTTAATATATAAGCGGGATGGAAAGTTGGCATAATAAGTTTATTGTCTTTAAATATCCATTTACCCCTAGATTTTGTAATTCTGCTATTAGGCTTAAAGTAATTTAGGGGAGTAGATCCAAGAGTTATTATGACCTTTGGCATAATAAACATGAGTTCAAGTTCAAGGTTTTTGGAACACTTATTTGTTTCATCTGCTAAAGGCTGTCTATTATTTGGCGGCCTACATTTAACTATATTTGTAATATAAACTTTTTCTCTGCTAACATTTAATTTATTTAAAATTGTAGTCAAAAGTTGACCTGCACGTCCTACAAATGGCTTGCCGGCCTTATCTTCATCAAATCCAGGGCCTTCTCCAATTAAAACAAGTGGTGAATTCAATGGTCCAACTCCGGGTACTTTTTGGGAATGGTGTTCTTCTTTACATAAATGACAGTCTTTGCATAAAAAAAGATGATTGTTAATATCTTGTTGGATATAATCCATTATTTTTTTTGAGTTAGGATTATTGTGTATATTATTAATGAGAGTGTTTAAATCTGGTTCATCAATATTAAACTTTTGTTTTAGCTCAAATGCAAGCCTTATTCCATAAGGTATTTCTATTTTGTGTTTATAAGATTCATTAATAGCATGGACTGACATGGTAACTCTCACCTCGACCTAATCAATATTATAACATAAACCATGACAAATCCAAATAAAAACAGTGGTTTAAGAGCTAGAGTTATCTTCGTCCTCGTATTCATCTTCATTATTAGAATTAACTTCTTGTGAAAAGTCTTTAATTTGCTTTCGTACTTCCTTTTTACCTACATAAATAATAGTTGGAATTGGATTATACGTATCTTGTGATATAACTTTTTCTTTTTTTATTTGGCCTTTTTCATAAATTTTATATAATTGGACAACAAATCCAGGTTTTCCTTGTTTTATATTTATTTTACCTTCATCAAGTGATAAATCTGATTTTGTAATTATCGGTGGTTTTATAGTTTTTATAATTCTAGGCTCTAATTTTATTTTTTTATCAAAGATTTTATCGCTAAAAAATTTTATTATTAGCCTATTATCATTTAATTCTGCGTTAATTAGTAAAAAACTTCCAGTATTATTTTTAAATTTCAAATCAATTTGATTATAATTTACTGTAGCATCACAACCCAAAGGAACATAAGATACAGGCAGTGAATGGTTTGATCTTTCAATAATTTCTAGTTCACATAGCAGTGCAATATTGTATAATGTGCTAGATACTTGGCAAACACCACCACCTATTCCAGAAATCACTTCATTATTGACGTAAATTGGAGCCCTTTTATAACCTGTTTCAGCTGTCCGCTCTCCAACCACTTCATTAAAAGAAAAAACACTATTAGGGGCTAATATATAGCCGTTTAATTTTTTTGCACAAAGCCTTATATTTTCGGTTCGGCTTTTCTGGTTTTTATTAAATACAGAGCTGTATTCTGCTGATTTTAGTGTTATTTTCATTGATTCCAAATCGGTTTTGGTTATATCTGGTTCGATCTTTCTAACTGGAACATGAACAGTTTCGTGGCCTTTTAAAATGGCATTATATATATTTTTTATTAAAAGA
>DUTQ01000300.1 GCA_012841995.1 Thermoanaerobacterales bacterium
TCGATGGGATTTATGTTTCTAGCATAGCGGATACTGGCTTTTTCTAGAAGTTTAACAGAAATAGGCGCATCTGTTTTAGCCCTGGGGCATACTGCCCGGCAAGGCTGTGGACAAAGTTCTGCTACTATCTCTGGAAAACCCACAGCATTTCTATAAACCTTGAAGGCGGCATTAAATGCACCACGCTGCATTTTTTCAATAAAATCCCGCATATTCAGCTGAAACGGACAAGCGACAGTGCAATAAGCCGGTTCATTTTGTAAACATGTTTCGATTTTTCTTTTAGCTTCTTCCACAAAACCCCTCCTTTCCTATACTTCAACAGTTTGTCAGATGTATTTGGGATATAAATAAAAATTTTATCGAGTTTCTTTTTGAGCAACTATAAGGCAATAGCCGCATTTTATCTCATTAAGTATTTTGCCATCTGCTCTAATATTTGAATACAGTTCATCAGGCCCATAGTCAAAGAGCATCTGCCCCCATATTTTTCGCATTGATTCGGTAAAATCCTCAATAAATCGTGGAGAAAAATGATGCCTTTGCAATCTATCTGTAATTGTTTTCTTTGCATCGATACGCCCCAATATGCCTGAAAGGTTTGCCTCTTTCCCTCGGGCATAGAGATCAGAGATTATCAAATACCCATTGTCTTTTAAGACACGATAACACTCGGTTAAGACATTATCAGGCTCTTTCATTTTAGATAAACTGCATTCAAACAATAACCCGTCCATTTGCTTGTCAGCAAATGGCAGGTTTTCAGCATCAGCAGTTATCACTAGTTTTTCTTGAGAATTTATTTCATCACAAATTGAAGGATCTTTGTCTATTCCACATATATCAAATCCATAATGGCTTTTGATGTATCGCACAGTCGCCCCATATCCACAGCCTATATCAGCGAGCTTTGCTCCTTTTTTAAAATTACAGAATTTAAGGGCCATGTCTGTAGCTATAAATCCACCGGGTCGACATAATTTTCTACCACAGATTCTATCAGTTTTCATTGTACTGGCTCCCACTTGGAAAGATAATAAGCACAAAAGGGTACAAATCTGCCCCTATCAAATACGTGTAAACTGCACTGGCGTAACCGCTCTAAGTCTATATTTCCGGCATCCTGAAACGCCATTGCTGTTACTGTAAATCCATGTGATTTTACTCTCTCTAAAAAATAGTCTAATTCTTGTATATCCGTTTCTGATGAGCAGCTAGAATAGCAATCTTCTGTTTGCTTTTCCCGTTGCCAACGTCTTGCCACAAACTCTCGATTTTTTTCAGCGGAAACCGGCTCACAACAACAACTTGCCTCATTCGGGTTTCTATGCAATAATGGCACAAGCTCATTCGACATAACCACGAAATCACCGTGAAAACCGCAAAGGGGATGGTCACAGCGGGAAGGTAAGAGATTCTTCATTTTAATAAACCCGCAGGTTTGTTTCTCAATCTCATAAAGTAGCTCATCTAACGTAAATCTCATCTCATCCACAGGCAATTTTGGTGAGCGACCAAAATAGCTGACAGGCTGAAAATGAACACCACGTACCGCTGGGGACTTTTTAATTGCAAAGCGAAGAATATCTCCTATATTATGAGTATTGACACCCGGAACCAACATTGGCACAAGGGTAACA
>DUTQ01000301.1 GCA_012841995.1 Thermoanaerobacterales bacterium
AAAAATTATATTACTAACGGAGTAGTGGTGTATGGAATTTATCTATAAATGTAAATCCTATATATGGGATTACCACTACCTTTTTTAATTTTACAATATTGTCATTATGACTTACCAAAATGAAGTAGCCTTTAATATAAAAGGAAGGTTGTTTATGGCAAAAACCCAGTTAATTAAAGTTGATAAAAAAAACCCTGATAGGGAAAAGATAAGACAAGCAGCAAAAGTTATAAAAAATGGCGGGCTTGTAGCATTTCCAACCGAAACCGTTTATGGTTTGGGAGCAAATGCATTAGACGAAAATGCCGCAAAAAAAATTTACTGTGCTAAGGGCAGACCCCAGGATAACCCGCTTATAGTCCATGTGTGCTCCATTAAACAGCTGGATTATCTGGTGAAAGAAGTAAATCAAAAGGCGCTTTTGCTGATGGAAAAGTTTTGGCCAGGCCCGCTTACAATTATTTTTGACAAAACAGATATTATTCCATCAGGTACAACAGGGGGCCTTGATACTGTAGCCATTAGAATGCCAAGACATCCGGTAGCATTGAGTATTATAGAACAGTCAGGTGTTCCCATAGCAGCTCCAAGTGCTAATATTTCAGGAAGGCCTAGTCCGGTTTGTGCCCAAGATGTCCTTGAAGATATGGATGGCAGGATTGATTTAATACTTGATTCGGGGGCATGTACAGTAGGTGTCGAATCAACTGTTATAGATCTTTCAGAAGATGTGCCGATGATATTAAGGCCGGGAGGCTTGACAAAGGAGGATATAGAGAGTGTTTTGGGTAATGTCAGATTAGACCCAGGGCTTCAAGAAGGGCAGAGGCCAAAATCCCCAGGGCAAAAATACCGGCATTATGCTCCAAAAGCTCATATGACCCTTATAGAAGGGCCTCTAGAATTTCAAGTTAAGACAATTAATGAGCTTGCCAAAAACAGTGTTAAAAAAGGTCTTGATGTGGGTATCATGGCCACTGCTCAAACACGGCATCTATATAGGTTTGGAAAGGTTATTTCAGTAGGAGATAGAAATGCACCTCTTACAATATCATCTAATTTATTTTTAGTATTGCGAAAATTTGACCGCATGGGTGTAAGTGAGATTTTTGCGGAAAGCATTTCAAAAGAAGGCTTGGGGCTCGCTGTGATGAATAGGCTTTATAAGGCGGCGGCTTATAACATAATAAAGGGAACCTAATTCCAGTTTAGAAAGCAACTTTGGTGAAGATGACGGTATCTTTCCTAAAAAGCAAAAACTTGTTATTTAAAAGCTTGGGTCTTAACGCTTATAGAGAGTGAGGAGATTAAGCTTCACAAGCAAGATGGCGTGAAGTAATGACAAAGCGGGAGGGTTGTTGCTTGAAAAGAATTTTATTTGTTTGTACTGGAAATACTTGTAGGAGTGCGATGGCAGAAGGGCTATTTAAAAAGATGATTGAGGATATGGGAAAAGAGGATGAAATAGAGGTATCTTCATGTGGAATCGCAGCAGTAGATGGAATGCCCGCATCACTAAATGCACAAAAGGTAGCTAAAGAATATGGTATTGATATATCATCACATAGGTCGCGGCTGCTTAAAAAACACCTTCTTGAGGCTGATCTGATTCTTACAATGACAAAAAGCCACAAAGATTTTATAATAAATAAATTTCCCGATACAAAGGGAAGGGTCTTTGTGTTGGGTGAATTTGCCGATACATCTTGTGCAGATGATGATATTGATATAGATGATCCCTTTGGAAGAGATGAAGAAGTATATCGAAAGGTGGCTGAACAAATCAAAAGTAAGCTTCAACATATAATCAATAGACTTTTAAATAACTAGACAATATAAGAGTTTTTTGTATATAATTAACGAGAAAAGTAGCTCTTTGGCGAATTCAATAATTTACAAGTTTTGGGCTTGGGAGGTTTTAAGATGAAGGTGGCTATTGCCAGCGACCATGGCGGTTATGAATTAAAACAAAAAGTAATAGAATTTCTTAAAAATAGCAAGATAGAGTTTAAAGATTTTGGCAGTTTTTCTACGGAATCTGTTGATTACCCAGATATAGCCATTCCTTGTGCCGAAGCCGTAGCAAAGGGCGAATACGATAGAGGAATTATAATATGCGGTACAGGGATAGGGGTTTGTATCTCGGCAAATAAGGTTAAAGGGATAAGGGCAGCTCTATGTCATGATGTTTTTTCCGCAAAGATGTCAAGAAGGCACAACGATGCCAATATATTGACAATGGGCGGGCGGGTCATCGGTTCGGGACATGCTCTGTGCATTGTAAAGGCATGGTTAGAGGAAGAATTCGATGGCGGTCGCCACAAGAGGCGAATTGACAAGATCAAGTCATACGAAGAGCTTTCATATTGATGAAAACATAAACATTTTGTAGGAAGAGGGTGTATATAAGTTGGAGCTATTGAAAATAGTTGATCCTGAAATTGCAAATTTAATAAAAAAGGAAACCAGTCGCCAAA
>DUTQ01000302.1 GCA_012841995.1 Thermoanaerobacterales bacterium
ACAAGGCAATCATAGAGAACTGCTTGTGGATAAGCGATGGGCTATTATAAAGCTTGTACGGTTTTTCATAAGGTTATCCATTGCCTTTTTAATGCGAACTTCAGTACGTGTATCCACCGAGCTTGTGGCCTCATCGAAAATAAGAATTTTCGGGTCTGAAAGAATTGCCCTTGCAATTGTAATAAGCTGTTTTTGCCCTTGGGATACATTTGTAGCTTCTTCGTTCAGTATCATATTATAACCGTCTGGCAATGTACGGACAAAACTGTCTACATGTGCGGCTTTAGCAGCGGAAATAACCTCTTCATCTGTTGCATCAAGGCGTCCATATCGAATATTTTCCATTATGGTGCCATTATAAAGCCATGTATCTTGTAGAACCATGCCAAACAATGAACGCAAATCTTGGCGTGTAAATTCTCTTATATCGTGGCCGTCAATCAAAATGGAACCTTTATTTATATCATAAAATCTCATTAATAATTTAACTATCGTGGTCTTCCCTGCACCTGTTGGGCCAACTATTGCAACCTTTTGCCCTGGTTTAATTGAAGCCGAGAAGTTATTAATAACTGTTTTATCAGGGTTATAACCGAAGTAAACATTATTAAACTCAATTTCCCCAACATAGCTGATTTTAACTGGATTGGAGGTATCGGGTGTTTCTTCTTCTTCCTCTAAAAACTCAAAAACACGTTCAGCAGAAGCAGCAGCTTGCTGTAATATATTGGATATATTCGCAATCTGTGATATCGGCTGTGTAAATTGGCGCACGTACTGAATAAATGCCTGAACATCACCAACTTCAATAATCTTCTTTGCGGCAAAATATCCTCCCATTATGCTTACAGCTACATATCCTAAGTTTCCCACAAAGTGCATAAGAGGCATCATAATACTGGATAAAAATTGAGACTTCCATGAAACACCATATAGCCTGTCATTTAAAACATCAAACTTCTCAATACTTTGCTTTTCACCATTAAAAGCCTTCATGACAAAATGCCCGCCATACATCTCCTCAATATGGCCATTTAAATTTCCCAAATAATCCTGCTGAAGTTTGAAATATTTTTGAGAATGCTTAACAATAAGCATTATAAGCATCATTGATATTGGAATTATGCCTAAGGCAATTAATGTCATCCTCCAGCTTATAGTTAACATCATGATAAAAACACCAATTACAGTTGTTACTGATGTTATGATTTGACTCATGCTCTGATTTAGGGTTTGGCTCAGTGTATCCACGTCATTAGTAACTCGGGATAATACTTCGCCTTGAGTTGTCCTATCAAAATATTTAAGTGGCATTCGATTGATTTTTTCTGAAATATCTTTTCTAAATTTATAGCTCACTTTCATGGATATACCGGACATTATCCATCCCTGAATATATCCAAAAAATGCGCTTAACAAATAAAGACCTGCAAGGATCATTATTATTTTGTTAATATAATTAAAGTCAATATTACCTGTACCTGCAATTTTAGCTAGTACACCTTCAAATAGTTTAGTTATGGCCTTGCCTAGAATTTTAGGGCCAATTATGGAAAGTGATGTCATTATTTATTGTATTGGTATTTG
>DUTQ01000303.1 GCA_012841995.1 Thermoanaerobacterales bacterium
AAGGGAAAATAGCAGGCGGAGCACAGATGTTCCAGGTGAAAACAGATAACAATATTATGAAAATTGGAAAACGTAATGTGGAAGCTGTTCGAGCGAAATTAGACAGTATGAATTTAAAAATAATTGGTTAGGACGTAGAAGGCAACTATGGGCGAACAATAGAATTTTCTTGCGAAACAGGAATACTTACCATCAAAACTATAGGGAAAGGCACAAAAACTCTCTAGGAATATGAGGTGGTAAGATGTACAATAGAGAAGTTAAAGAGGTATGCAATAATTATAGTGATTCGGATATCGATTATAAAAATAAAATGATCGAAAAGTATTTGCCTCTTGTAAAATATGTGGTCAACCGTCTGAATTTAAATCTGCCACCTTACCTAGAATATAATGATTTAGTTGGATACGGTGTTTTTGGTTTAATTCAAGCGGTTGAACGCTTTGAGCCGAATAGAGGGACTAGTTTTGAGACATATGCTTATGCCAGGATTAAGGGATCTATAATAGATGAGCTGAGAAAGATTGATTTCATACCACAAAATGCCAGAAAAAAACTTAAAATACTACAAGATGTACATCAAGAACTTGAGCAAAAATTATGCCGCACTGTAACAGATGAAGATATTTGTAAACACATGAAAATTTCAATGGATAAACTAAAAGATCTCTACACACAGGTTGCAAATTTGACTGGAACAATGCCTTTTGATGACCTCATCTTAATTCAAGATACCATGTATGATAAAAATCAGCCTGATGTTCAAGCGGAAAAACAAGAAATAAAATCAGTGTTGAGTCAGGCAATTAATAATTTGCAGGATAAGGAAAAAATGGTTATTACACTCTATTATTATGAGGGTTTGACTTTTAAAGAAATAGCAAAGGTTTTAAATCTATCTCAAGGTCGTATTTCTCAACTTCATACAAAAGCTATATTGCGCCTGAGAGGTCATTTGAGTCACAAGATGAAAAAAATCAAATAATTAAAAAAGTGGGTGAACCTGTTATGAATGATTTTGGTGACAAGAAAATGAGAAGATTAATGGAATGGACAAAAGAAAATGTCATGCAGGAAAAACCCTTGGGAGTTATCGAGAATGAGGAAAAAGGGAGTATAGATGAAGATATGGACAAAGAAGATATTAGAGATGCTGAATTTGAAGTTGAAATTTCGAAAGATTTAATGAAAGCCTTTCTTTTTGTTATACCTCCCAAAGGTGGCAAAATGATGACATATGGAGAAGTTGTGGAAAGTATTAAAGAAAAGGGAATTACATTTGGAGTTGATTATGGCCAAATCAACCAAATAATAGAAAATGAGATTTTCTTCAAAAAGGTTGAAATAGCAAAAGGTATTAATCCAGTTCATGGTAAAGATGGAGAGATCAAACTTTACTTTGATATCAAAAAAAATATAAGGCCAAAGTTTACAGAGGACGATAAGGCTGATTTTTTTAATCTAGACTATGTCAATAATGTAAAAAAGGGGCAACTACTTGCAGAAATTATACCACCTACTGAAGGGAAACCCGGTAAAACAATAACAGGGAAAACCTTACTTGCAAAACATGGGAAAAAAGTTAAGCTTACAGCGGGTAAAAATATCAAGATTTCTGAAGATGGTTTAAAATTATACTCAGAAATAGATGGGCAGCCACAATTGCAGGGTACAAAGTTAAGCGTAGTACCAGTGCTAGAAATCAAGGGAGATGTGGGGCCTGCAACTGGAAATATTGATTTTGTAGGAAGCGTTCTAATAAGAGGTCGCATAAAAAGTGGTTTTAGAGTAGTAGCCAAAGGAGATGTTCAAGTTGAACGAACTCTTGAAGATGCCGAAATAAAAG
>DUTQ01000304.1 GCA_012841995.1 Thermoanaerobacterales bacterium
ATTCTAAATGGTAATGTCTATGAAGAGAAGAGTAAGCTTATCAATTCTCACAAGAGAGGGGCCGGAAGCTGGAAAAGCCCTTGAGAATAATAGGCTGAAAACCATCTCAGAGATTAGCCTTGCCGCTTTATGAGCATTAGAGTTTAAAAAAGGGTGGAACCACGGGAATAACCTCTCGTCCCTTACGGGGATTGAGAGGTTTTATTTTTTTAAGATATTTAATATAGGAGTGATATGATGAGTGATGTTAAGATTTTATTAAAGGGTGACCAGGAAAAAACATTTCCTAAGGGAACGACCGTTTATGAAATTGCTGAAAGTATTGGTAAAAGATTGGCAAAGGATGCATTAGTGGCAAAAGTCGATGGGGAAATAGTTGATTTGGATTTTAAAATAGTTAATGATTGTGCATTAGAGATTTTAACCTTTGAAGATGAACTTGGGAAACATGCTTTTTGGCATAGTTCATCACATATAATGGCTCAAGCTGTAAAAAGGCTCTTCCCTGATGTAAAGTTGGCTATAGGTCCTGCCATAGATGAGGGTTTTTATTATGATTTTGACAGAGAAGAAAGTTTTACACCTGAAGACTTAGAAAAAATTGAGAAGGAAATGCAAAAAATTGTCAGTGAAGATTATTACTTTCAAAGAATGGTAGTTTCAAAAGAAGAAGCATTGGAAAACATGAAGCAAAAAGGTGAACAGTACAAGGTTGAGTTAATTGAAGGTTTATCAGAAGATGAAAAAATAAGTTTTTATAAGCAAGGTGAATTTGTAGACCTTTGTGCCGGACCTCATATTCCATCTACCGGTAAAATAAAGGCTTTTAAACTGACAAGCCTTGCTGGTGCTTATTGGAGAGGCGACGAACACAATAAAATGCTTCAGCGGATATACGGAATATCTTTCCCCAAAAAGAGTATGCTTGATGAGTATCTAACTCGTATTGAAGAGGCAAAAAAGCGCGATCATCGAAAATTAGGAAAAGAGCTGGGCCTTTTTAGTATTCATGAAGAAGGACCGGGATTTCCATTTTTCCATCCCAAGGGAATGGTTTTGTGGAATATATTAACAGATTTTTGGCGTAAAGAGCATAAGAAACGGGGATATCTTGAGATAAAAACACCTATCATATTAAATGAGGAGTTATGGAGGCGATCTGGCCATTGGGATCACTATAAGGATAATATGTATTTTACGGTAATTGATGAAGAGAATTATGCGGTAAAGCCAATGAACTGCCCTGGTGGCATGATTATATATAATAATGAAGTTCACAGCTATAGAGAACTTCCATTGAGATTGGGTGAGCTTGGTCTTGTCCACAGGCATGAGTTATCAGGGGTGTTGCACGGCCTTATGAGGGTAAGGTCTTTTACGCAGGATGATGCACATATATTTATGACACAAAATCAAATAGAGCAAGAGATCATCGGTGTAATAGATTTGGTTGACTATGTCTATAACATTTTTGGTTTTGAATATAATGTGGAGCTTTCAACAAGGCCGGAAGACTCAATGGGCTCTGATGAATTGTGGGAAGCTGCCACAAATTCCTTGAGGCTTGCACTGGAGAAAAAAGGCTTGCCATACAAGATTAACGAAGGTGATGGGGCCTTTTACGGACCTAAAATTGATTTTCATTTAAAAGATAGTATAGGCAGAACATGGCAATGTGGCACGATACAGTTGGATTTTCAAATGCCCGAGAGGTTTGATTTGACTTATATAGGGCCGGATGGGGAAAAACATCGCCCGGTTATGATACACCGTGTTATATTTGGCAGCATTGAGCGTTTTATAGGGATATTAATCGAACACTATGCCGGTGCTTTCCCACTTTGGCTTGCTCCTGTTCAAGCAAGGGTTCTTCCGATAAGTGAAAGGCATCATGATTATGCAAAACAAATAAAGGCAAGGCTTGATGAAGCGGGTATCAGAGTTGAATTAGATGAGAGAAATGAGAAAATCGGGTATAAAATCAGAGAAGCGCAAGTTCAAAAGATACCTTATATGCTGATTGTCGGGGACAAGGAACAAAATGAAAGCACAGTGTCGGTAAGGACCAGAGAAAAGGGCGATATAGGTTCAAAACCACTTTCCGAGTTTATCGATGAGGTGGATTCAAGGGTATCTGATTATAAATAAAGTTTTTTTAAATCAATAATTACCTAAAAATGGGTCAAAGCCATGATCCGTTGACCCCTATTTATAGACAATTTGATTGACATATTAGGGGTGATATGGTATATTAACGAGTGTAAATTATCAAAT
>DUTQ01000305.1 GCA_012841995.1 Thermoanaerobacterales bacterium
ACAGATAGTCAAAGACAGGCAACAAAAGATGCAGGTAAAATTGCAGGGCTTGAAGTGCTGAGGATAATAAATGAACCTACTGCTGCTGCATTGGCATATGGTTTAGATAAAGAAGAAGGTAGCACCATACTCGTGTTTGACTTAGGCGGTGGAACATTTGATGTATCCATTCTTGAGTTTGGCGAAGGTGTCTTTGAGGTTAAAGCCACAAGTGGTAACAATAAATTAGGTGGAGACGATTTTGACCAGCGTATTGTAGACTATATAGCTGAAGAATTCAAAAGAGAAAATGGCATAGACTTAAGAAAAGATCAAATAGCTTTACAAAGGTTAAAAGAAGCGGCTGAAAAGGCTAAAATAGAACTTTCCAGTATGACTACAACAAATATAAACCTTCCCTTTATAACGGCAGATGCAAGTGGGCCGAAGCATTTGGATATGACTTTGACAAGAGCAAAATTTGAGGAACTAACCCGAGACTTAGTGGAAGCAACTATGGGCCCAACAAGAAGAGCATTAGAGGATTCTGGATTAAAACCGGATGAAATAGATAAAATCATCCTTGTAGGAGGCTCAACGAGAATACCAGCAGTTCAGGAAGCAATCAAAAAAACTATAGGTAAAGAACCCCATAAAGGAGTTAACCCTGATGAAGTGGTTGCAATGGGTGCAGCGATTCAAGCAGGGGTATTGGCTGGAGATGTAAACGATGTAGTACTTCTTGATGTAACACCTCTTTCTTTGGGGATAGAAACTCTAGGCGGTGTATTTACCAAACTTATTGAAAGAAATACAACAATACCTACTTCTAAAAGCCAGATATTTTCCACTGCAGCAGATGGCCAAACATCTGTAGATATTCATGTGCTTCAGGGTGAAAGACCTATGGCAGCTGATAACGTCACATTAGGAAGATTTCAGCTGACAGGAATACCTCCAGCTCCAAGGGGAGTGCCGCGTATTGAAGTTAGCTTTGACATTGATGCAAACGGCATAGTTAATGTTTCGGCTAAAGATCTAGGTACTGGAAAAGAACAAAAGATAACCATTACCTCATCTTCAGGTTTATCCGATGAAGAAATTGAGAAGATGATAAAAAATGCGGAAAAATTTGCAGAAGAAGATAAAAAGAAAAAAGAATTGATAGAGACAAAGAACCAAGCAGATTCTATGGTTTATCAGTCTGAAAAGATGTTAAAAGATCTTAAAGATAAAATAAGCAAAGAAGACGAAGAAAAGGTAAAAGATGAAATTGAAAAAGTTAAGAAAGCACTAGAAACTGATGATGTAGAAAAAATAAAGCAAGCAAATGATAGCTTAACAAAGGTATTTTATGATATCTCATCCAAACTTTATCAATCTGCTGAAGGTGCACAAGGTGCTGACCCAGGTACTGAAGCAGGACCTGAAACTGGTAACACAGCTACAGAGGACAACAAAGATGAAAAAGTAGTAGATGCCGATTATAAAGTAGTAGATGACGATGAAGACAAAAAATAAGGCTCCTTTGAGGGCTGACTAACTGGAGTGATGCCCATTGGCCAAAAAAGATTATTATGAAGTTCTCGGCGTTGATAAAAATGCGACCGAACAAGAGATAAAAAAAGCATACAGAAGGCTTGCTCGCAAATACCACCCTGATGTAAACAAAGACGATGAAAATGCAACCGAAAAATTTAAAGAAATAAATGAAGCCTATGAAGTATTAAAAGATCCTGATAAGAGGGCACAGTATGACCAATTTGGCCATGCAGGAATGGAACAAGGTGGTTTTGATCCGAGCGGTTTTGGGGGATTCGGAAACTTTGGAGATTTTGGCACAGATATCTTTGACGATATTTTTGAAAACTTTTTTGGCGGTGGATTTAGCAGGGCGCAAAAAAACGGTCCAAAGCGCGGAGCCGATATCAGGTATGATTTGGAAATATCTTTGGAAGAAGCGGCTTTTGGCACTGAAAAAGACATTGAGATTTCACGAATGGAAAATTGTGACAAATGTAATGGTACTGGGGCAAAACCCGGTACCCATCCCCAAAAATGTTCAGCCTGCAATGGGACAGGTGAGGTGAAGAACGTTAAAAAAACGGCTTTTGGGAGCTTTGTCAATGTAACAACTTGTGTCAAATGCGGTGGTAAAGGAACTATAATTGAAGAACCATGCCCAAAATGTTTTGGAAGTGGTAAAACAAGAGAAACTCGAAAGGTTAAAGTAAAGATTCCCGCAGGTGTTGATAGTGGCTCGAGACTTAGAATGAGTGGTGAAGGAGAGCCCGGGGAAAAAGGTGGGCCTCCCGGTGATCTTTATATTATCATCCATGTTAAACCACATAAGCTTTTTGTAAGACAAGGCGATGATTTAATATATGAAGCTCCAATCTCAATTGTTCAGGCCACATTAGGTGATGAGATCGAAATTCCAACTCTTGAAGGTAAAGTAAAGCTCAAGATACCAGAAGGGACTCAACCTGGGACGAGATTTCGATTAAAGTCAAAGGGTATTCCCCACTTAAGAGGTTTTGGCCGAGGAGATTTACACGTAAGAGCGAATGTAGTAATACCGAGAAAACTAAATGAGAAGCAAAAGCAGCTTCTTAAAAAGTTTGGTGAAATAAGTGGCGAAGAAATTAAACAGCCGCCTAAAGGTTTTTTTGGTAAGATGAAAGATGCCTTTGGAGTGTAACAGGGAGGTTAAATCTAAATGAATTGGGCTGAAATAAGAATAAAAACCTCAACCGAAGCTGTGGAAGCTGTTTCAAATATCTTCTACGAAGCAGGAGTAGCAGGAGTTGTCATAGAGGATCCAAAAGACTTTATGTTTCAAAAAAAAGGTGATTGGGATTATTTTGATATGCCTGGTGCATTAGACTTTGAAGAAGCCATTGTCACTGGGTATCTTGTAGAAGATAGCAGCCTTGCGGAACGGACTCAACAAATTAAAAAAAGTCTAATGCAGCTGCCAAGCTTCGGCCTTAACATTGGAAAGGGAGAAATAACCATTGAGAATGTATCAGAGGTTGATTGGGCAAATGCCTGGAAAAAATATTATAAGCCGACAAGGATAGGTAAAAATCTTGTCATAAAACCTTCCTGGGAAAAATACAACCAAAAACCTGATGATATTATAATCGAACTTGACCCAGGTATGGCCTTCGGAACAGGCACTCATGAGACAACACGCCTTTGTCTAGAGGCGATTGAAAAGTATTTAAAAAAAGGGTGTTCGGTTATTGATATAGGTTGTGGTTCAGGAATACTATCTATTGCGTGTGGCAAGCTCGGCGCTGAAAAAGTAATTGCATTGGATAAAGATGAAGTAGCTGTCAGGGTTGCACAGGAGAATATAAAAAGAAACAACCTATCATCTATTATAAAAGTGATTAAAGGTGACAGCCTGAGCACTCAAATTGGCAAGGCAGACATTATTGTTGCTAATATAATTGCAGATGTAATAATTGACCTTTGTCCTAATGTGCCATTTAACTTAAATGAAGGTGGCATCTTTATCTCCTCTGGAATTATAAAAGATCGAGAACTTTCGGTTATTGAGGCTCTTGAAAGAAACGGGTTCGATATTATTGAAAAAAAACAGGATGGCGAATGGATAACAATTATTTCCAAACAGGCTCTTAATGATGATTGATGGTGATATATGATGTCAAGGTTTTTCATTGAGCAAAAGCATGAAATAGGTGAAAATGTTTTCATATCTGGGGATGACGCCCATCACATCATAAAGGTCTTGAGGCATAAACCTGGTGATAAACTAATGCTTTCAGATGGTAAGAACACTGAAAGCATTGTAATTATAGAGGAAATTGATTATAAAGGTATGCAAGTAAAAACTAAGGTTGTTGAGAATAATAACATAAAAGGTGTTTCTACTAAAATATCACTCTATCAGGGATTGCCAAAAAGTACAAAATTTGATTTAGTGCTTCAAAAAAACACTGAAATTGGTATATCTAGATTTATACCTGTTATTACCGAAAGAACCGTAACTAGTATATCCAGTAAAAAGAGTGAAAGTAAACTCAAACGCTGGAGAAGGATTGTCAAAGAAGCATGCAAACAGTGTATGCGCCCCGATATTCCCGAGGTATGTGATATTATCCAATTTGAAAAAGCTGTTGACCTGATTAAGGATTATGATTTAGCCATAATTCCCTGGGAACATGAGGAACAAAACAGTTTAAAGAATTTGCTTAAAAAAACAGACATAAAAGCAGAAGAAATCGCCATATTTATTGGGCCTGAAGGCGGATTTACAAAACAAGAGATTGAAAGTGCCCAAAAAGCAGGAGCTTTTTCGGTAAGCCTTGGGTCAAGGATATTGAGAACCGAAACAGCTGGTATGGTTGCCTGTTCTATTATAATGTACGAGCTCGGCGATTTGGGAGGTCAAATATGCCTAA
>DUTQ01000306.1 GCA_012841995.1 Thermoanaerobacterales bacterium
ATTCCCTATTCTCCCTCAATATTTTTGAGGGCACCTGATTGCACATGACTATTATTTCTTTTATTTTACTTGTAATTACACAAAAAGTAAAGCCCTATTTTTAAGGCCGCCAAAATTTTGGCGGCTGTTTTTGTTGTACAAGATAACCACCGGCTAGGCCGGTGGTTATTTATTTATTCAATAACAACAACAGGTTTTATTAAATCTGCGGGTTTATCCTTCATGAGCATAAGAGCAGGCTCTACTTCCTTAAACCCAGTAAATTTATGAGTTATCAGCTTGCTCACATCTAATTTTTTAGTTTCAACTAGAGAAACTAATTTTTCCATTCTGAGTCTACCACCAGGGGTAAGACCTGCATTTATCCTCTTATGGCCCATGCCAACTCCCCATTCAACCCTTGGAATTTTAATGTAATCGCCTTCTCCCAGATAATTTACACTGCCGATAGCTCCGCCCGGTTTAAGCATTTTTACTGCTTGGGCAAATGTATCAACATTACCACCTGCAATAATAACCTTATCTACTCCTTTACCATGGGTCTTTTCAAGAATCTGATCTGCGATATCGCCATCTTTATAGTTGATTATATCAGTTGCACCATAGAATTTTGCAGCTTCCACACATTTAGGCCTTGTCCCTACAGCATATAGGTGTGAAGCTCCCATTAGATTAGCACCTGCCACTGACATAAGACCTACAGGGCCAATACCTACAACAACAACGCTATCTCCTAGAGTGACGCCAGCAAGTTCAGCACCATGAAAACCAGTTGTAACCATATCAGTAAGCATTACAGCATCGGCAGGATTTACACCTTCAGGTAAATGTGCCAGATTGGCATCAGCTTCATTTACATGAAAATATTCTGCGAAAACTCCGTCTTTAAAGTTGGAAAACTTCCAACCAGCTAACATGCCAGTTGAGTGTTGTGGAAAACCAGCTTGTGATTCTAATGAACCCCAATCTGGAGTAATTGCCGGGACAATAACCTTATCACCTGGCTTAAAATCTTTTACAAGCTTGCCAACTTCAACTACTTCGCCCACTGCTTCATGCCCTAATATCATGTTTTTTCTATCGCCAATCGCTCCGGCCCATACAGTGTGTACATCTGATGTGCAAGGTGCAATTGCTATAGGTCTTACTATAGCATCCAAAGGTCCAGCTTTTGGGCTGTCTTTTTCGATCCATCCTACTTTGCCAACTTCTAACATTGCAAAAGCTTTCATCTCAACACATCACTCCTATAAGTATTTTTTATTAATGGTAATAATTGCTTATACCATTCTATTTACCATTATACTTGTATATTATTTATTGTCAATATTTTATCAATATTGCTTGATAATACAATTATTATCTTATTGAACAATTACTCAATATATTCTTCTCCATAAAGAAGTTCTACCTCTTTTTCATCACCAGCATTATAACCAGTGATTCCAGCAGGTACAATCAAAAGTGAATTGCATTTTGTCATCATAGTAGGCATGTTGTTCTCCCATGTAAGCAAAGAGGCTTTATATCCGGTATCGCTTTTTTTGACGACTAGACGTGAAAACATCTCGAAATCCACATAATCCGCAGGCTTGATTATAGTATCACATAAGGTTACTTTGATTTTTGGTCGAATAGGTTGTGGCTGTTTCAAAAACGCATGCACCAAAGCAGATACAAACCAGTCCATTGCATAGAATGTTCCCAGTGGTGGTCCGGGCAAATTTATAATAGGTGTATTATCTAACATTCCTAAAGCCACTGGCTTTCCGGGAATTGCGCGTATCCCATGCTGAAGCAGTGCACCATTTTCACGCATCAAACGCACGCTATAATCCTCTTCTCCCTTGGATGATCCGCCATTAATGAGCACTATATCTGCTTCTTGTACCGCCTTTTCTAAGATGGTCGTCAAATCCGCGATTTTATCCTTTACGATAGGATAATTGATTGGCTCTGCTCCCCATTGTTTCAAGAAATTCGAAATCATTATCCCGTTTGTTTCAATATTTTGCCCGCGCTTGGGCTTTTCTCCAATAGGAATTAACTCGTTACCTGTTGGAATATAGACAACCCTTGGTTTGGCATAAACAGGAATCATTTCAATACCACCTGCTGCCAATACTGAAAGGTGTATTGGTGTTAAACGTGTTTGAGCTGCTACTAATAAATCATTTTCCTTAACCATAGATCCACATTGCTTAATTAAATTTCCCTTTTTCACACAAGCCTTATCATTAATGTTTAATTGCCCATTTGAACCCCATGAAATGTCCTCAATCCTAATAACTGTGTCAAATCTGTCGTCAAAATCATCGCCAGTATCAGCTCGAACAAAATCCTTACCTCTGACCCAATTTTTCGTATCAGGCATATCTGAAACAAAATCGGCCGACCGAACTGCTATCCCATCCACCTGTGAGGAACGACATACTGGCAATGAATTTTGGGAAAAGATATCCTCACTTGTAACTCTGCCCAATGCTTCCTCAATATGTATCATTTCAGTAGAAGGACTGGGATGCCATTTGTTTAGTAAAAGAGCTAGTGCCTCATCTCTGGGTATAAAATTATCTTTATTTGTTTTCATTCCTCTCCCTCTTTCTTCTAAAATTATTAAAAATTTTGTGTTAATGTGGAAATGAAACAGCTGTTACTGCATAGGGTTTTGTATATTCCCTAAACACATTCCCTGGGTAAAAGACATCCATTATTCGAGAATACAAGCCATTAGGTTGAATAATTCTGCAAGATAAAATATAGTTAATACCACAGTTTAACAAGAAATCCGGAATTATCTGTCCGCTAGGGCCAAACATGCCAATAATTCTCGCTTTTTGTGAATACTCTATAAGTTCCTTAAATGTGCCATTTACTAGCGTACAACCGCTCATAATAACTATATCGGATTTGGGGAGAATCTCCCTATTTTCTTCAGCCGAATGAAAAAATACACCTGAAGGCCCATATTCAATGGTTTCCCCAACAGTCAATGTTTGAAGATTGCTTTTGTGACGCATATCCAAAACATGGATTTCCTTACATCGCCCTTGAAATTTACGTTCAATTCCTCCATATCCGACAACCGTTACTATATCATCATGTCTTACAAAGTTAAAATCATCAGAGTCCCGTAAACATATCCCTCTATTTTTTAATTGCTCTGGAGAATTAATGGGCTGTGACAATGCATTAAGAGCTGCCAAACAAATTGACCGCATTTGTATCCCGGATAAAGACAACAGATGTTCCGTAAATTCAAACAGACTTTTGCCAATATAGCGTTGAAGACTTGTAAATGGCTCAAAATCAGTGACTGGGCCATAAACCGCATGCTCACCAGTGAAATTAAAAGCAATTCCTGCTTGTCCACCTGTTGCAAAAACGCTATTCCACTTATTACAAAATCCGATTTTTTCCAAAACACCTGAACTCGTATTTGTTTTTTCATAGATGTCTTTTATTTTACAATAAGCAGCAATAAAATCACTGTTTTCTTTCATTTCCTATGAACTCCTAATAATTATTTTGTTTTTTAAAAATATTGCTCGTTATGTATTTGTATATATAATGGTCCTAAAACATTAACTAGTTTCTGTTAACTCATGCTCTTATGTCGCATTATCCTTTATAAAGGATAACGTATTTCTGCTGGTTTGTAAAGAGGGCTATCACTACTATTCCTTATTTTTGGCTATTACTGTTATGTCACTTCTATTTATCAATAATTCTCTTTTGACATTTAGCATCGAGCGGACATCCTTCACAGTTCGGTACCTTTTTACAATGATTTTTAGCATGTTCAACAATTAGGGCATGAAACTCATTATAAATGTATAAATCTCTTGGCACGTTTTCCTCAATTTTCAGTCTTAACTCATCATAGCCTTTTGGTATGTCATACCCAATTCTGTACAATATGCGTCTAGTATATGTATCCACAATAAAAAACGGCTTGTCCAAAGCGTATGTCAAGATTGAGTCTGCGGTTTCTTTACCCACCCCTTTAACATCTAACAACTCCTTGCGTAGGACTTTTCCATCAACTTGTCTAGCTTTTTTGATATCATATGAATACTTTTTGAACCACTCTGTAATAGCCTTCAATCTATTTGCCTTTTGATTGTAATACCCACTAGGCCGTATGATTTCTGCAAGCTCCTCTTTGGAAACGGCATCTATAAATTCTGGCGATAACCTATCACCAAAGTTTGATATGGCCTTTTCAACATTAGTCCATGCTGTGTTTTGTGTAAGTATTGCTCCAATCATCATCTCAAAAGGGGTCTTGGCAGGCCACCAATTCCTTTTCCCATATGCTTTTAGCAATAAATTATAAATTTCCATTAATTTCATCTATTTGCCTCCATTTTTCGCAAAAGTAATGCCATTAGATGCCTCTTTTTTGACTGGTATTTTTGTCAGTTCTTTATACATAAAATGAATTTCCGCAAAATTTGGTAATAAATATTACAGTTTAATTATATTGCTTACATTATGATTTAACAACCAACAAAAGGTTTATTTTTTCAATCACTGGTTATATTATTCATTGAGAAAATCTTTTAAGGGGATGAATTAATGGATACTATTGAAAATAATCTTAAGTATTTTACGGACAATCATGGGGAAATCTATGACGCATATGAAAACTATGGAAAACTAATGCACTACAAGGGGGGACCTTTAGATGAAAAGACCCGCTGGCTCATAAAAGTGGCACTATCTGCAGCATGCCAATATAAATATGCTTTAAGAACACATATTATAAAGGCAATCAAAAGCGGTTGCAGTAGAGAAGAAATTGAACACGCCATCATGCTTGTGGCTCCTACAGCAGGGTTTCCAAAGATGATGGAGGGAATTCTTATCTTAAGAGAAGAAATGGGGGAAACTGAAAGCACACAAAGTCCTAAATATTGTTAACACGACTTTACTTGTACATTAGTATAAAAATAATATATCAGGAATAACTCAACACGCCTGATCCCAACATAGCTCCTATCGGTGAAGGCGTGTTTGCTGTTTTTAAACATGTCATATATTCACTTTATGCCAAAATGAATATATAATGTAAGTGATTAAATAATAAAGGCAGGAGTAAAAAGTGAAAAAGCATTTTTGTATTAAACTTAACTCCAAGTTAGCTTTTCCAGTGCAATGTGGCTAGAATACCAATCATCATTTTGCAATAACATTTCAGGTGATCCTGCATTTTTCACCCTTCCATTTTCAAGGATAACAACCGTGTCGCTAACGATCACAGAAGATAGACGGTGTGATATAGACAATATTGTGTAAGCATTACCCGCCTTTTGCAAAACAGATACAATCTTTTCTTCTGTAATGGAATCAAGATTTGCTGTTATTTCATCAAGCAGGAGAATTGGGGGATTTGTTACAATAGCTCTTGCAATACATAAAAGCTGTTTTTGCCCTTGTGAAAAAAGAGTGTTGCTAGCAACCTGTGTATCAATTCCGTTTTCTAATGTTGCTACATAATCTGAAAGCCCTACAAAGTCTAGAGCATCTTGGATTTGCTCTTTTGTGATGCTTTTATCCTTAAGGCTTATTTGTTCAGCAACAGTGCCTTTTATCATATGAAAGTTTTGGTCTACATAACCAAATATCTTCCGTTTTTCGGAGTTTGGTATTTTATAGACATCAATCCCATTTATGGTAATACTTCCTTTTGATGGTTTTAATAGTCCCATAACCAACTTAAATAATGTGGACTTCCCTACCCCTGTCCTGCCCACAAATGTAACCTTCTCCAGTGGGTTTATATGAAGATTGATGTTTTTTAAAATATCAGTTCCTTCCTCATAATTAAAGCTTACATCATTAAATGATATTCTTACTTCTTCACGATTTGGAACAATATCTTTTAACTTAAGTTCGCTGTTTTTACAATTATCTTCAGCCTCACAATAGAAATCATTCACCCTGTAAATACCGGACACCGCATGTTGAATGTTTTGAAGTTCAATGCCTAAGTTTTCAATTGGTGCAAATAGGTTGGAGATTAATTCAATAGATGCTGCTACCATTCCCAATGATATGCCTAGAAAGTTTAGCTGTCCGGATGATAGTATTACAATAATACCAATCACAACTGCGCGAGTGAGCTGCATGATGGGGGAAAAAACAGAATCATAGAAGTTTACTTTTTCCACTGTTTTATAATTTTTTAACAA
>DUTQ01000307.1 GCA_012841995.1 Thermoanaerobacterales bacterium
GTGGAGATTGATGGTAAGTGGGGTTATATAGATAAAACAGGTGAAGTTGTTATACCATTAAAATACAGTAAAGCATATAATTCTCAAGAGGGTATGTTGTTAGTAGAAGATGATACAGGCAGACGTGGTTACATTAAAAATCCACTTGTGAGTAATGAGGAAGTAATTCCTTAATGAGTTAAGTAAAATTACCGAAAGGGCCTATTTTATATGTAGGCTCTTTTTTAGTGGCTGAAAATATTGAAGGAAGTTGATAAATTGAGTTTCAAAAAAGCCGTTTGTTTTAGTTTGATTTTAGTAATGATTGCAGGGCTTTTTCCGAGGGCGAGGCCAGCCTACTCGATTGCAAAAAAACATATTGTTAAGTGATCATAGTTAATAATTTAAGAAATTAAAACCTATTTCTTGTTTTTTTGGAGGGTGCCGTCATCTTAGGCGAAGTCACTGAAATCATGATATAATTTTATTGATATGTTGAAAATTTATCCCTGCTGAAAGGGTTTTTGAAATGAAAGACATTGGTAATGGCTGAAAGCCAAGGGTATGATGATCTTACGGGGTGACTTGCTAAATTATGGATATCTATAGAGTATTAAAGACGTATTTTGGCTATGACGATTTTAAAAAAGGCCAGGAAAAATTAATCAAAGGAGTAATGAGCGGCAGAGATGTATTGGGGATAATGCCCACAAGCGGAGGTAAATCTCTATGCTATCAATTGCCTGCCATAATACTGGATGGAGTTACAATAGTTATATCACCTTTGATTTCTCTAATGAAGGACCAAGTGGATTCATTGGATGAAATGGGATTGCCGGGAACTTTTATCAACAGTACACTGGATTACGATGAATTTACCAAGAGGTTGGATGATATACGAAAAGGCAAATACAAATTGATATACGTTGCCCCGGAGCGTTTAAATACAAGCCTTTTTATCAATCTTGTAAGAGATATCAATGTATCATTAGTGGCCGTTGATGAAGCACACTGCATAAGCCAGTGGGGCCATGATTTTAGGCCAAGTTATCTTGAAATACCTAAATTTATCAATTCCCTTGATACAAGGCCGGCAGTAGCCGCCCTTACAGCTACAGCAACAAGGGAAATTGTGGAAGAGATAAAGAACTTAATAGGCCTAAAAGATCCGCTGGAGGCCATAACGGGGTTTGATAGGCCAAATTTATATTATCAGGTTGTAAAGCCCAGCAATAAGCTTTCATATTTGATGAATTACTTAAAGGACAATTATATAAATGAATCAGGCATAGTATATTGTGCCACTAGAAAAACGGTAGAATCACTTGTTAAAAAGCTAACCGACCAGGGGGTATCAGCTGTTGGATATCATGGAGGCATGGGTGCGAATACAAGGCAAAAAAATCAAGAGGATTTTATGTTTGACAGAGTCAGGATTATTGTTGCAACAAATGCATTTGGCATGGGAATAGATAAGCCTGACATCAGATTTGTCATCCACTATAATATGCCGAAGAACATGGAGGCCTATTACCAAGAGGCAGGCAGGGCAGGGAGAGATGGAGAGAAAAGTGATTGTATATTGATGTATTCTCCTGCCGATATAGTAAAACAAAAATTTATTATTCAAAGTGAAAACCTATCTTGCGAAAGAGAAACGGTCATGTATCAAAACCTTCAATACCTTGTGGACTATTGCCACACAGACGATTGCCTTAGAAATCAAATATTAATTTATTTTGGTGAAGAGCCGCAGGAAAATGCCTGTAATAACTGCAGCAACTGCTTGGATAAATCCGAAATGGTGGACATTACTATAGAAGCACAGAAGATATTGTCGTGTATATATAGGGTAAATCAAGGCTATGGCGTCAACACGGTCATACGGGTTTTACGGGGTTCAAAAAACAAAAAGGTGTTGGAATGGGGCCTTGATAAAACCTCCACATATGGGATAATGCAAGATTACAGCAGCAATGCTATAAAAGAGATGATAATGACATTGATATCCAAGGGTTACATACATATAACCGCCGATAAATTCCCTGTTTTAAAGCTGACTTCCAAGTCCCAAGAGATATTAAAGGGCAAAGTGAGATTTTATCATAAAAAAGATTTGCTAAAAGCCAAATTATCAAAAGAAGAGGCATTGACAGCAGATGAAATCAATAAAAATTTTGACAAAGACCTATTCAATAGGCTTAAAGAGATAAGGCTAAATATAGCACAACAAAAGGGTATGCCGCCATATATAGTTTTCCATGATTCTAGTTTAAAGGAAATGGCCACATATTTGCCTCAAAATCAAGATGAATTTTTAAACATAAAGGGCGCCGGACACAAGAAATACGAAAATTATGGGAAAGATTTTATTGGACTGATTAATGATTATATCCTTGAAAAAGATTTGAATGTGGCAGAGATTAGACGAAAATCATTAACTGATACAAGTACACAAATGGGAAATAATATAAAAGCAGATCGTTATGAACTGACATACGATTGTTATCGTGAAGGGTTATCCTAAAGGAAATAGCACAAAAAAGGAACCTCAATGAGACGACTATAATAAATCATTTAGAAAAATGCCAAAAGCAAGGTAGGGCCGTTGCCTGGTCCAGATTTATTGATCCCGAAAAGGAAAATGCGATTTTGGAAGCAATTCAAAAATTGGGCTCGGAAAGATTAAAGCCAATCAAAGAGGCCTTACCTGAAGAAATCAGCTATACAGACATCCGGCTGGCCATTTGTCATATGGGATCAGATTGAATTGTTTAATCTTTTAGCCATATCATTTATAATGATTTAATAAATTAATTTTTTTGTTAAACAATAAAGGAGTTTTAGATTCTTTAGCGAATGAAATAAACACTTTAAATTAATGCAAATGGAGGCTCTAATGGAAAAGATAGCTTTAGTAACAGATATAACCGCAGACTTAATGGAGGAAACCATAAAGGAATTTGATATCCATGTGGTTCCATTAAAAGTTAGTTTTGGAGATGAGGAGTTTTATGCAAATCAACTAACAGGTGAAGAATTCTATAGGCGTTTAGCCAAATGCGACGAGCTCCCAAAGACTTCACAGCCTTCACCTGAAGATTTTAGAGCACTTTACACAAAATTGCTAAAAGACCATGATGAAATAATTTCTATACACATTAGTTCGGCATTAAGTGGGACGGCAAGTGTTGCAAACCTAGCTAAAAAAACCTTGAACGGGAAAATCCACGTAATAGACTCAAAAACCGTCAGCTTGGCGCTAGGCCTAATGGTGCTTGATGCTGCTGAAAGCATCAAGAAAGGTCTAAATGCAGCACAAATTATTGATAGACTTACAGAGGTCAGGAAAAATGTAGAGATATTATTTACACTGGATACTTTGGAATATCTGCAAAAAGGCGGACGTATAGGGAAAGTTCATGGCATTATTGGCTCACTTCTAAAAATCAGACCAGTTATTAGAGTGGGTGATGATGGCATATGTGAAACATATACAAAAACTCGCAGTAGGCAACAAGCAATAAATAGTATAGCACAAGCCTTTAAAAAGTTGGGAAATGGGAAAAAACAGATTCGCTTGGCCATAGGCCATGGAGCAGCTGAACAAGAGGCTTTAGACTTCAAGGAAGCTCTTGAAGATGCCTTACAACTTAAAGCTAGTGTGTTTACTCAAGTAGGTCCTGTTATCGGTACTCATACCGGGCCAGGCACTTTAGGTGCCGCTATACAGTTTGAATAATGTTGTTTTTGAAGTTTAAAGTCATACATAGCCATAGAGAAAATATTGCTATACTGGAGATAGTCAAGCTGAAATAGGTGAGCGCTTTTCTGTATTTTGCGCTTTAAACATAGGGGATGAAGATTATGGAAAATCCGGGGCAGTTACCAGTCGGGTAGTTCATGGCGGACGAGTAAATCGTAAACCTTATGTCAAGAAAAAATTGGAAGACTGTTAGATAAGTAAAGGTTGATAGGCCCATATAAAATGCAGTTGACAAAACGGCCTTTTCGCTTTATTATAGTAAAGTGATAAAGAATTAGGGGCTAAAAAATTAAAATTAGGAGAGGTCAAATATGAGCAGGAATTTAAAGAGAAATCTTATTGTTGCACTTATTTTAGTATTAGGCATTTTAAGCCTAGTGGGTTGTTCCAATAATAATGAAGAAGCAAAACAAGAGGATTCTTTTGAAAAGTTAAAAGAGCAGGGCTATATAACTATGGGTGTTGATGATACTTTTGCACCAATGGGATTTAGAGATGAAAAAGGTGAAATTGTAGGGTTTGACATAGATTTGGCAAATGAGGTATCTAAGCGAATTGGTCTTGATATCAAGATCCAACAAATTGATTGGACGATGAAAGAAACCGAACTAAATTCAGGAAATATCGATGTTATTTGGAACGGATATTCTATCACTGATGAAAGAAAGGAAAAGGTTGCCTTTTCCCAACCATATTTAGAAAACAGACAAGTTATTGTCACGCTTGCAGATACTGATATTAACGCAAAACAGGACTTGGCAGGGAAAAAGGTTGCTGCTCAAAACCAATCAAGTGCTGTAGAAGCTATGGAAACCGAACCTGAATTAGTTGCGGCCTTTGACGGGGGAGAGCCTGTATTATTTGATACAAACAATGAAGCCTTTATGGATCTAGAAGCCAAAAGAGTTGATGCTGTTGTAGCAGATGAGGTTTTGGCAAAATACTATATTAAGCAAAGAGGAGCGGAAAGATTCAAAATCCTTGAAGAGGATTTTGGTGAAGAGGAATATGGTATTGGATTTAGGAAGCAAGATGTTAAATTATTAGAAGCAATAGATAAGGCACTTGACGATATGAAGGCAGATGGAACGTATGATGAGATTTGCCAAAAATGGTTTGCCGAATAAATAAAGTAAAAGGATAATTCCAATGATAGATTATATTATCAGATTAATGCCTTCCATGTTGTCTGGGCTTCAGACAACCCTAGAAATTTTTGCTATAACACTCATAGTTTCCATACCTCTAGGGATACTTGTAGCTATTGGGAGGCAATCAAAAATAAAGCCCTTAGTTGCTGTACTTCAAGTGTATATTTGGGTTATGCGAGGAACACCCCTATTGCTTCAAATAGTATTCATATTTTTTGGGTTGCCAATAATAGGGATAACTTTCGATAGATACCCGGCTGCATTGATAGCTTTTATACTGAACTATGCGGCATATTTTGGGGAAATCTTCAGGGGAGGCATTGAATCTATTGACAAGGGGCAATATGATGCTGCAAAGGTATTAGGATTTACTCCGGCTAAAACCTTTAAGAGAATCATACTTCCTCAGATGATTAAGATAGTACTTCCATCAATAGCAAATGAGGTAATAACTCTTGTCAAGGATACTGCCTTAGTGTATGTGGTGGGCCTTGGGGAACTTTTACGTGCTGGTAAAATAGCCTCTAATCGAGATGCTTCCCTTACACCTCTAGTTATGGTCGGTGTGCTTTATCTAGTGTTGACAGCCTTGTTGACAGTGGTTTTTCAGAAATTAGAGGAGAAATATGCATATTATCAGTAGGTAAGGAGAAATAAATCATGGTACTTTCCGTACAGGGACTGTATAAAAGTTTTAAAGGAAAACCCGTATTAGAAGATGTGAGCTTTGAATTAGGCAAAGGGGAGATTCTGGCAATTATTGGCCGATCAGGTGCAGGCAAAACTACAATTTTGCGATGTGTAAACAATTTGGTCAAATGTGACAGAGGAACTATACAAGTAGATGGTATGTATCTTTGCAAAGATGACGGTGAAAAAAGCAATTATGCAAGACAGGCTGATATGCTGAAGATAAGAAAAAAATTGGGTCTGGTCTTTCAAAACTTTAATCTCTTTCCACACATGTCAGTTTTGGAAAATATTGTTGAGGCTCCAATAAATGTGTTTGGGACCCCAAAAAAAGATGCAGAGCAAAAGGCTATGCAACTATTAGAGATGTTAGAGCTTGAAGATAAGGTCTCTTCATATCCATTCGAACTTTCCGGCGGGCAAAAACAAAGGGTGGCTATTGCAAGGGCCTGTGCATTAAACCCTATGGTAATGTGTCTTGATGAACCCACATCAGCCTTGGACCCGGAATTAAGGGAAGGAATAGCTGTAACGATAGAAAAATTGGCACAAGAGGGAATGGGTGTTTTGCTGATAACACATGATATGTCTTTTGCAAAACGAGTTGCACAGAGGATTATATTTATGGACGAAGGGCAAATCGTGGAAGAGCGCAGCAAGGATGAGTTTTTCGACAACATTGAAAACCAGAGAGTTAAAAACTTCATCGGGGATTATGCTTAGCCGCTTAACTTTATAGCCAAATCAATCATACCTGGACAAAGATCTAAAGTGCTGCATCCCATAAAAGTGGGGTAGTGGGTGCAAGACAGTAAAAGGGTGAACCTGTTAATGTAGGTTTCACTCTTTTTTTAAACTTGTAATTAAAAAGCAATTAATATAAAATGAAGCATGTTTCTACACCGAAATCATGGTATAGGGGCAAACACGAGTTTTATGCCAATGTAGATAAAGGGAGAGTTACCGATGGCGAAAAGGATATTGCATACTATTTCACAATATCCGGGAAAAACCGGAAGTGGGACATACCTTCAGGCTATAGTAAAAGAAGCTCATAAAAAAGGATATAGACAAGCAGTTATTGCCGGAATTTCCAAGGCATGTGATGATGTGGAATTTGGAAAAGTTAAGGATGTTGGTTTTTATCCTGTGATTTTCGAAACTGAAAATTTGCCTTTTCCAATAGTGGGAATGAGTGATGTAATGCCATATAAGAGCACTAAATACAGTGATATGAGTGAAGACATGTTCCTAAAATGGGAAAAGGCCTTTAAACAAAACATCATCTTGGCTATTGATGAATTTAAACCAGATATAATAATAGCACATCATCTTTGGCTACTTACATCGCTAATTAAGAAATTAACGGATATTCCTGTTGTATCAATATGTCATGGCACCGATTTAAGACAGTTAAAGCTAGCAAACAAGTTCAAGGATTATGTAACTTGCGGCTGTGATGATTTAGAGCTAGTACTTGCTTTAAATGATTATCAAAAAAAGGAAATAGTTGAGAATTATAAAATCAGTGAAGAAAATATCCATGTTGTGGGCGGAGGATATGACCAAGATATTTTTTATCCTAGCAATATACAAAGACAAGAAGATAAAATAAGGCTTATCTATGCAGGTAAGATCAGCTTTTCCAAAGGGCTTATCTCACTAATAAAGGCATATCAAAAGCTTTATAAAACCAATAAAAATGTTGAGGTTTTATTGGCAGGATCCGGATGTGGTAGTGAGGAAAACACAATAAGACAAATCATACAAAGCACTGACGGTAATATTAAATTACTTGGTCAGGTGCCTCATGACATGCTGGGTGATTTGTTTAGGAAATGTCACATATTTGTATTGCCGTCTTTTTATGAGGGATTGTCCCTTGTGACATTGGAGGCACTGGCTAGCGGTCTATCAGTTGTTTCATCTGAACTTCCCGGTCTGAAAAAGTGGCTTGGGAAGGAAATAAACAATAGTGGGATAATTGAATATGTGAAACTGCCAAGCCTGATAGGTATTGATACTCCTAACAGTGATGATATTGAATGTTTTGAGGAAGGGCTAGTTAGCGCAATAGTAAAACAAATAGATGACCTTGAAAAAAACCGCCTTCAATATCATAAGGTGCATGAAAAGATAAAGGCATTTTCTTGGCAAAGGATATTTGAAAAAATAGAGAGTTATATAATTAACATAGTGAGCTAAAAATTTCTTTACAGTCGAATAGCTTTTACCCATAAAGTCTCCATTTAATATAGATATTTCCTATACATAAGTTTAAAATCATAGAAAATATTAATTTTTAAAATTAATTCATACACTCTATAATAATGATGTAGTAAAAAAGTAACATTTACATTTAACTATTGATCCATATGGATGGCATGGAATAGTAATGATGCAGGCCTTAAGCGAGATATCGCTATCTGCCATACTGATTATAGGAGTGTTACAGGGAATAGATAAAAACCTTATAAATGCCTCCCGGGACTTAGGGGCAAGTCCATATGAAACAATTAAAAGAGTAGTGCTTCCATCAGCAAAATCAGGTATTATTGTTGCGGGTTTTATAGCTTTTGTCAAATCTCTGGCTGACTTCGGTACCCCCATAATAATTGGGGGAAACTTTAAGTTCTTAGCAACCGAATCGTATTTGACAGTTATTGGGAGGTCAAACCTTCCAAAGGCGTCTGCCATGAGTGTACTCATCCTTGTACCTGCAATGCTTGTATTTGCTTTTTATAGATACCATATGAAGGATCTTCAATTGTTTACCAACACAGGATCCAAAACCTTTGAAAGCGGAGAAACAGGATTTGAATTAAAAGGCCCGCTCAATACATTTTTGGGAATATTAACATGGTTCTTTATAATAGTAATGATTCTTCAATATGTAACCATATTTGGGTCTGCTATCACTTATTACAATGGAAAAAACTATGTGTTTACATTGAAACATATTAAATTAATGAGGTATGGCAAGTGGGGAAGTTTCTTTAGAAGTATAAGATATTCCCTTATTGCAGGTATCTCTACTAGTTTTATTGGGCTGTTGTTGTCATACTATATTGAAAGAAGAAGGTTTATAGGCTCAAAGATAATTGATTTTATTGCCACACTGCCATATATAATCCCGGGCACATTCTTTGGCATAGGTTATATTTTAGCTTTTAACAACCGCCCGTTGATTTTGACCGGTACTGAGATAATAGTGATATTAAATTGTATCTTCAGGCAGATACCAATTGCATCAAAGGCCGGTTCAGCCGTTTTGACAAACATGAATCCCGAAATTGAAAATGCAGCTAAAGATTTGGGAGTGCCTAAAATCTTTGTTATAAAGGATATTATATTGCCGCTATTAAAGCCTGCGTTTTTGATAAGCTTTATAAACACATTTACTACAACAATGACAACGGTAGGGGCTATTATATTTATTATTTCGCCTGGAGCAAAGGTGGCAACGGTCGAGATGTTTAATACATTGAGAGATGGAGATTATGGAATCGGAGCTGTCATAGCAAACCTGATAATTATTTCAACTTTATTAATCAACATGGTATTTTCAAAATTAATCCAACAGCCAAACCCCGCCAAGGCATTAGAATCAAAGTTTCACAGGTAAGTAACAAAAACTATATATACAAGGTGGTAGTGATGTATTTACAATTACAAAATTTAACCAAACAATTTGATAATATTACTGCCGTAAATGACATGAATGTGAATATAAAAAAGGGGGAACTTGTTTCTCTGTTGGGGCCTAGTGGATGTGGTAAAACCACTACTCTAAAGATGATAGGGGGTTTTTTAAAACCTACCAGAGGAAAGGTAATATTAGACGGAATTGATATTACAAACCTTGAACCCGAAAAACGGCCTATAACAACAGTTTTTCAAAGCTATGCATTGTTTCCTCATATGAATGTACAAGAAAACGTTGGATATGGTCTTAAATATAGAAAGCAATACTCTAAAAAGGCAGCTCGTGAGAAGGTTGACGAAATGCTTGATATGGTCGGTTTAAAGGATTTTGCAAGGCAAAATGTGACCAAATTGAGCGGAGGTCAGCAGCAAAGGGTAGCTTTTGCAAGGGCCCTGATATTAAATCCAAAGGTACTTCTTCTTGATGAACCATTTAGCAATTTAGATGCCAAATTAAGAGTAAAGATGCGCAACGAAATAAAGGAATTACAGAAGAAAATCCAAATTACAATGATATTTGTCACACATGATCAAGAAGAAGCTTTAAGCATATCCGATAGAATAGTCATAATGAATGATGGAGTAATAGTACAAATAGGGTCACCTAAAGATATATATACAAATCCAAAAAATCAGTTTGTAGCCGATTTTATAGGAAGGGTTAACACACTAAAGTTGGGAGAAAAAACATTACTTATAAGGCCGGAAAATATCGCCATAACATCCGAAGACACCGGTCACAATGGGAAAATAATACAAAAGCAATACATGGGGCCATATACAACATATTTCATAAAGATCGGGGAGCAAACGATTCAAGCAGATATATCCTCAATAACTGATGAAGCCTGGGAAATTGGAGAAAGTGTTAATATCAAATTTATGTAATAGCTAGTCACTAAAGCAAATTAAGTTTTAGCTTGAGAAAATAAGCATTGTGCCACTCTAGGAAGATCCATATGGATCTTTTTTTATGTCGTTAAAAGCGCTGAATATAGAAATTATCGATACCAAAGCAAAATTTGATAAATATTATCAATTTTTAAAACGGCAACAAACAATCTATAATATATGAGGATGAAGTCATAAAAAATGTTTTAGGAGGGTTCATTATATGAACAAGGTTTTAAAGAAACTTATCTGCATAACATTATCAATATTAGTTTTTTCAATGCTTTTAGTAGGTTGTTCAAATCAAAATACCCAGACATCCGAATCTCCAGAAGGAGAAAACGAAGAAGTACCAGAGATAATATTCTCTTGGGGAAACTCGTTACATACTGCAATGCCCGAAGTTGCAATAAAAAAGGTTGACGAGTTTAAAGAGAAAGGGGTTTATTTTAACCCACTTTCTAAGGATAAGTATGAGCTTATTGAAGATGGCAAAAAATTAGCTGTCATTAGTTATGTGCCAAATAAAGGGGCTTCAGAGGTGGCTACACTTATGGGTCAGGGGCACATAGATGCGGCTTTATGTTCTAATACCGGAATCTTATCAGCTATAGACAAGGGAACAGATGTGAAAATTTTATGCCCTGTTCAGACAGGAGCTATAGCATTAGTTTTTCCACCAGACACTGATTTTTATGGCTGGGAAGACTTAAAGAAATATATACTAGATTCAAAAGCGCCAGTTAAAATTGGGTATCACTCACCAGTAAGTGGCCCGAGATTAGTTTTAGAATCTGTTTGTATAGCAGAAGGATTAAAAGTGACGGAAGATCCCAGTGATGCAGATGCGGATGTGTTGCTAGTTGACTTAAAAGGAACAAGCAACTTGATACCTTCATTAACAGGAAAACAAGTTGATGCTTGGGTAGGACCTGCACATTTCCCTGAAACTGCTGAAAGCAAAGGATTAGGCAAGATAGTTCTTCATTTGGAGGATTTTCCACCTGAAGGCAAATGGGCGAATTTCCCCTGTTGTGTATTTTCAGTTAGAGAGGAAGTTCTAAATAAGTACCCCGAAGTATTTAAAGCATTAACTAAAATCCTTGACGAATGTTGTGAGTATTGTATGGAGCATAGAGATGAAGCGTCTGATATAATGGCAGATTTTATAGGTATAGAAGGAGATATTATCAAGACTTCAAAAATTGTCTATACCACGGATCCAACCGAAGAATGGATTGATGGAATTAAAATTTATGTAGATGCGTTAAATAAAATGAACAAGTTTGATGGAAGATTAAAGGAAATGCCCTTTGATGAATTAGTAAATAAATGCTTTGATTTCTCCTATATCAAGGAAATAAAAAAGTAATGGGAAAGGCCTTCTGGTAAATTGAAGGCCTTTTTTAAGGAGTGAGGTTATGAGTAAGGCTATTAGAAACACAATTACCAGCTTTATAGTGCCGATATTATTTATTTTTACTTGGGCTATTTTTGCTACGAAGTTAAACAATCCCATGATATTACCACAAATTAATCAGGTTTTGAACAACTTTGTTCATGCTACTGATGATTTTATAGGATTGGGATCAATCCCGCGAAATATCATAGTAAGCCTTATAAGGGTTTTATTGGGATATTGTGTTGGTGTTATTATCGCTCTTCCACTGGGTATATTTATGGGTTACAAAGAGAGCATATCAAATCTTTTTAGCAAGTTTATAAATACTTTAAGGCCGGTACCTGCATTGAGTTGGGTTCCATTGGTATTAGCATGGTTTGGGCTTGCGAGCCTTGCCACATTTTTCGGGGTTCCATATGGGCCTAAACAAGTGTTTTTCGACAACTTTAAATTTGCCATGATTTTTATAATTGGCATGGGAACATTTTTTCCCGTAGTTTCTGGTGCGGCTTTTGGTGTAAAAAATGTACCTAAAACCCTTATAGAATCCGCTAAAGTACTAGGAGCAAGCAATCGCGATATATTTTTTAAGATACTGATACCTGCTGCAGGCCCTAATATCATAAACGGATTAAGGGGAGGATTAGGTAGTGCATGGGGCTGTTTAGTAGCTGCAGAGATGCTGCCTGGAAGCTTATCCGGGTTAGGGTATTTAATAACACATGCATATGAATTGGCAAGAACGGATTTGGTTGTAACAGGAATTATATGTATAGGTGTTGTTGGTGCTTTGTTGGATTATATTTTCGTAGTAGTAGAAAAAAGGCGTTTTTCATGGTTAGGCAGGTGAAAATAATATGACACAAGAATACATAATTAGCTTGAAGAACCTCTGCAAGAGCTATAATACAAAGGAAAATTTAACTGTTGAAGCATTAAAGGATATAAACCTTGATGTAAAAGAGAATGATTTTATATGTATTGTAGGCCCATCAGGTTGCGGCAAGTCTACCATGCTTCGCATAATCGCAGGCCTTGAAACTGCAACAGAAGGTAAGATCATTTATGAAGGAAGAGAACTGCAAAAGCCTACAAAGGATATTGGAATGGTATTTCAGGATTATTCCCTACTTCCATGGAGAACAGTACTGGACAATATAGCATTGGGTTTGGAATTTAAAGGCGTAAGCAAAAACAAAAGATTAGATATTGCATCAAGATACTTGGAACTCATTGATATGACAAGGTTTGGAAAAGCTTATCCCTACGAACTTTCAGGAGGTATGCAGCAGCGAGTTGCAATAGCAAGGGCATTGGCAAATGATCCACATGTATTGCTGATGGATGAACCTTTTGGCGCTCTTGATGCACATACGAGAATACTTTTACAAAAGGAATTGCTGAGAATTTGGGAACGAAATAAAAAGACCATAATGTTTGTAACACACAGTGTAGATGAATCTGTATACCTGGCTGATAAGGTGATTGTCATGTCCCGTAATCCGGGAGAAATCAAAGAGATAATTAATATTGATATGGAAAGACCAAGAGATAGAGGTGATATTAAATACGCTACCATGACAAGCAAAATACTTAAAATGCTTGAAGTGAGTTAAACTTCTGAAACATGACAAGGAGGAAAAACGAATGAAAAAATTTTTTAACAAGTCAACTCTCGTAGTAATATCAGTTTTATTGATTTCAATGCTTATAGCAGGTTGTTCCAACCAGAGTGCACAGACTCCGGAACCTTCTAAAGAGGAACAAAGCGAAGAACTTCCAGAGATAAGATTGTCTTGGGGAAATGATCTGCACACTGCCATTCCTTATGTGCCAATAAAACTGGTTGATGAATTCAAGAAAACCGGGGTATATTTTAATCCATTATCTGAAGACAAGTTTGAATTGATAGAAAATGGTAAAAAGCTCGCGATCATTAGCTTTATACCAACAAAAGGTGGTTCAGAAGTTGCAACACTTATGGGGCAAAACCACCTAGATGCAGCCTTGACCTCAAATACCGCAATGCTTACTGCAATAGACAAAGGGACTGATATAAAAATTTTGCATCCTGTTCAGACAGGTGGGATTAGTTTAGTATTTTCACCAGATAAAGACTTTTACGGATGGGAACAAGTTAAAGATTACATAGTAAACTCTAATGTTCCAGTAAAAATCGGATATCACTCACCTATAAGTGGACCTAGAATACTTATGGAATCCATTCTTAAAGAAGAAGGGCTAAAGGTAACAGAAGACCCGGGAGATGCAAGTGCAGATGTGTTGCTCGTTGATCTAAAGGGTGCAAACAACTTAATTCCATCACTATCAGGAAAACAAGTTGATGCATGGGTTGGGCCAACAGCCTATCCAGAAACTGCTGAATATAGAAATTTAGGCAAGATAGTTCTAAAGCTAGAAGACTTTCCGCCAAAAGGCAAATGGACCAACTTTCCCTGCTGCATATTTGCAGTAAGGCAGGAAATTGCTGACAATCATCCTGAAGTAGTCAAGGCATTAACTCATCTATTAAATGAAAGTTGCAAATTTTGTATGGAAAAAAGACCAGAGGCAGCCGAAGTGTTATCAGGATTTATAGGCATAGAAATATATCTAATTGTAGCATTTTCTA
>DUTQ01000308.1 GCA_012841995.1 Thermoanaerobacterales bacterium
TTACCATCCTTGTTACGGGGACAAAATAACTGTAATTCCCGCTTTTGTCAGTGCTTTTAAAATAAAGAGTAACTGGTATCATATCGTTTTTTACAATATCAGAAGATGCATTTTCAAGGTTTATCTTTTCACGATAAAGTACGCTTTCTACAGCAGTGCCATTAGGACATTCTTTCAATGGCTTTCCCTCAACCATTAACTGTACCTTATCAATAGCTGAAAACTCCGTTAATGTATATACTACCGAATCAATGGCATTTTTTTCCGATGCCTTATCAGGTAAATTTAGAAATTCCGAGCTCAAATCTACCTTTGCAATGCCGTCCCTTATTGTCATGCCAAGAACTTTGGTATCTGCCGGTAGCGATGGCTTTAAGCCTTGTGTGGAAAGTTCCAGCTCTGTTTCAGGGCTTGTGACAAGGCTTTCTAAAGCTGCCTTGCCTATACCTTCAACCCACGGTATCTCTTTTGCAATTGGAACTAATAAGCTATCCTCATTGACAAAATAAAGGACTGTTCTTCTCATGTTTGATTGAACCTGCTCCACAGCTTTTTCCACAGGAGCCTCTGAATCACTGTTTTTATCCCTATTTAATAATTTACAACCAGATGCCACAAAAATCATACATAAAACAAGTAGCAAGACAAATATTTTTCTTTGCATATAAAAACCTCCCCAAATTTCAATCCTAATTTCAATCATATTAAATAATATTATTGAAGAGGTTTTTTATGCCTTTTAAAGCGAATCTATTTAGCTTTACGTGTTTGTGTAAAGTATCCCCCACGAGTGCCTTTTGTATCCATAATCGTCACAAATGCGCTTTCATCATGCTGTTTAATGATTTCCATGACTTGAGGCACAGACTTTCTGGGAAGAGATACCATCAAGACTTCTCTAGACCCTTCCTTCCCCATGCCCTCCATTACAGTTACCCCAAATCCCTTCTGTCTTAGAAGCTGGCAAAGCTCTGAATTTTGGGTTATTATCTGTACCGTTGTAAGGCCAATGGCAAGTTTTTCTTCTACATATATCCCTATGTAATTTCCAGTGGAAAAACCAAGAGCATAGGCGAAGAGATTCATCGGGTTGCTTAATTGTCCCACAACCTTGTTCAAGGCTACTATATACACTATAACCTCAAAAAAACCTATTACAGCTGCATGAATCTTTTTACCTCGAACAACCATCAATGTCCTCAATGTAGACAAGGTTACATCTATCACTCGTGCAATAAAAATAAAGGCATAACCCAATAAAAGCATTGCCATTTAATTCCCTCCTATTATTCAATTTAAGGTAATAATACCAAAACCAATTATTGGTGTCAATTTAAATAGTTCATTATACCGTTGAAAATACCTTGAGCTGCTTTTTGTCTAAACTCTTCAGTTTTAAGGAGAGATAAATCATTGTTATTGCTCATAAAAGCAACTTCTACTAATGCAGCAGGCATTTTAGCCTCCCTCGTTACAATATAACCCGGTTTTTCTACAAGACCCCGATCAGGTAAGCCTAATTCTTTTACTACAGCTTTTTGAATTTCAAGAGCAAATGCCCTCTTTTTCGGATCCGGATAACACAATGTCTCTGTTCCCGAAACCGAAGGATTGCCACATGAATTATTGTGAATGCTTATGAACAAATCAGCACCTGCTTCATTTGCCATGATAGGCCTTGCATAGGTACCTACATACACATCATCTTCACGTGTCATAAGTACATTTATATCTTTATCTTCAAGGAGCTTTTTCAGTCTAATTGCTATATCGAGATTAAAATCTTTTTCATATGCCATACCGGCAACAGTCCCAGGATCACTTCCACCATGCCCAGGATCTATTACAATAAGTTTACCCTCATTGCTCACTTCAGAAAACAATATCTTTATTTCGTTATCTTCTTTATGTAGCTTGTATCTTACACCTTTTTTGAGATCAAATACTACTCGAACCACATCAGGGTCATTGGAAAACTGCCCAACTCTTAGATCCTCAAAGTATCTATTTGTTGAAACTTTTGGAGCGACTACATCTATTACTGTATCATTAATATCAACCACAAATCTATCGGGATTTGACAAAAGAAAATAATTTATATCTGAGGATTTTGATGTCTTCAGATTTACATTAAGCTCACTACCCTTATCTTCAATTGTTATGTTTTTTAGCGTGTTTTTAGCTGTATTGTTTAACGTGTTAAATGAAATAATTATGTTTTTCTCGCTATCAGTTTGATAAATCTGATACGGGACATCTTGTTTCAGTTCTACTACTATTCGGGAAATTAACGGATCTGTTTTAAATATCCCGATAACCGCCTTCCTTACAATATCGCTATCTACATAGATTGCATTATTCTTTAAATTATTGTCTGCATATATATCTATAACAAGTTTACTCCAATCTGTTGACTTCTCCTGCTCGTATTTAAGCGCTCCATCTCCCTTTATAACTATAGAAGGCCTATCGTTTATAACTTCGTAAGATAAATCAGATATATTTACACTTGAATTTACATCATTACCATTATCAGTTTTATTAATAACAACACATCGCCTATCATTGTTCCATTCTACATCTGCACCAAGGGCCTCTCCTACAAATCTCAAGGGAATCATCGTTCTATCTTTTATTATCTTTGCCGGAACATCCAACAATACCTCTTGATTGTTCACTGACGCTTTTTTGGAATCTATCTTTAAAAGTACATTTATAGAATCGGCTATCACCTTAACTGTTCGGTTTTTATTGTCCCAATGTACTTTAGCCCCGAGATTTTCAGAAATAACGCGAATCGGGACTAATGTCCGACCGTTTAATATTACAGGAGGAACATCAGAATCTACTTCAACTTCATTTATATAAATTTCTATAGGTCTTTCGGCGGCCAGCACAAATGAAGACAAGCTGACAAAAATAATTAATACAATAGCTGCTGTGATCTTTCTATTCATCTTTATTATTTCCCTCCAGATAATATTCTGTGATCTAAATACTTCTTCAAGATAAGTTGTTCGACAAAAATTTATTAAATCCTTTAAGTTTCCCGAAGTGTAACAAAACTGTAAAATTCGAGCAAATATAAGAACCGGCTATATTAATAACCGGTTCTTATATTTGTGTATAGGTTTTAAATGATTTAAAAGGTGTGTTTTTGACTATAA
>DUTQ01000309.1 GCA_012841995.1 Thermoanaerobacterales bacterium
AAACAATGAAAAAGCTACATTTATTATGCAGGATAAAAGTTTCAAAGGAATATTGCCTACTTTTACTTGACACTAACTTTATAGACAATTTGATTGACATATTAGGGGTGATATGGTATATTAACGAGTGTAAATTATCAAATTCATATTGATTATTTTAAGAAGAAGATTCACTTCTCACCTTATGGCTAAGGCTTATAAGGTTTTTTGAAACCGAAATAAAAGGGACGGGTGAATCTTTCCGTCCTTTTTTATTTAATAATTTTGGAGGTGGATAGTATTAGCAAAGAGAATGATATTCAGGTAAATGACCAGATTAGGGCCCGGGAGGTTCGAGTTATAGACAGTGAAGGGAATCAATTGGGCATAATGTCTCTAAAGGAAGCTTTGCGCAGTGCCCAAGAGGCCAAATTAGATCTTGTAAAGATCGTCCCAAATGCCAATCCACCGGTATGTAAATTGATGGATTATGGGAAATATAAGTATGAGCAAAGCAAAAGGGAAAAAGAGGCCAAGAAAAAACAAAAGGTTATCAATGTAAAAGAAATAAGAATGAATCCAAATATTGATGATCACGATCTTCGAGTTCGGGCTAGAAATGCCATAAGATTTTTGGAGGACGGAGATAAAGTTAAGGTTTCAATAAAATTCCGCGGAAGAGAAATTTCACATACTAAGCTAGGAGAAGAAGTATTGAGTAAAGTGGCTGAAGCTACCAAAGATGTAGGTGTAGTAGAAAAGAAGCCTCAGGTAGAGGGAAGAAATATGGTCATGATAATTTCACCAAAACAATTAAGGAGTGAGTGATTTGCCAAAAATTAAAACCCATAGAGGTGCCGCAAAGAGGTTTAAAGTTACAAAAAACGGCAAGGTTAAAAGAGCCAAGGCTTATAGAGGCCATCTCTTGACACATAAAACATCAAAGAGAAAAAGACAACTTAGAAAATCAGCTATTCTTACTAAGGCTGATCAAAAAAGAATCAAAAAGGTTATACCATATAAGTAGGTAAAAAAGGAGGAAAAGACCATGGCAAGAGTTAAAAAAGGTGTAAATGCTCACAAAAGACATAAAAAAGTAATTAAACTTGCAAAAGGATACAGAGGTTCAAACAGTAAGTTGTTTAGGTCTGCAAATCAAGCCGTAATGAAGGCTTTGTCACATTCATACAGAGGAAGAAAACTGCGTAAACGGGATTTTAGAAAGTTGTGGATTGCCAGAATAAACGCTGCTGCTCGTTCTAATGGCATGTCTTATAGTAAGTTTATTTATGGGCTTAAAAAAGCAGGTGTGCAAATAAACCGAAAGATGCTTTCTGAAATTGCTATAAACGATGAAAAAGGTTTTTCTGAACTCATAGATATTGCAAAAACAAATGTCCAATAGAAGCGGCTGCGGTCGCTTTTTAAATTGGAGGCGGTTAGAATAAAATTTACATCAATAGGCATTAAACCAAATTTTAAACCAACACAGATTTTAGCCTTTGGTTTTGCCATGTTAATTTTAATTGGCGCAGTCTTATTAAATTTGCCTATTGCCTCCCGTGATGGCCAGAGCATAGGTTTTATAAATGCTTTGTTTACTGCAACATCTGCAGTTTGTGTTACAGGTCTTGTTGTTGCTGACACTTATACACAATTTAATATCTTTGGTCAACTAATGATTTTAATTCTCATCCAATTTGGCGGTCTGGGAATCATGACAATGGCCATGACTGTGTTTCTATTGCTTGGGAAACGCATCACGTTGAGAGAACGTCTTGTTATGAAGGAAGCATTAAATCAGTTTAGCATTTCAGGCTTGGTAAAGCTTACCAGATATATTTTATTGACTACAATATTTTTTGAAGGAATAGGCGCCATCATTCTTTCATTTCGTTTTGTAAAAACATATGGTTTGCTCAAGGGTGTGTATTATGGTGTATTTCATGCGATATCAGCATTTAACAACGCGGGGTTTGATCTTGTGGGAAACTACAGAAGCCTTACACCTTTTGTACAAGACCCTTTAGTAAACTTTGTTATAATGGGGCTTATTATTTTTGGTGGTTTAGGGTTTTCCGTTATTTTTGATATCTTTACTGTTAAGAATTTTAAAAAGCTTACCCTACATTCTAAAGTTGTAATTACTGCAACAACGATACTTCTTGTGGCTGGAATGCTAGTGTATCTTGCATTGGAATATTCAAATCCAAAAACCCTTGGAAACCTGCCACTGTCTTCCAAGATATTGGTTTCTGCTTTCCAATCAGTAACTCCGAGGACTGCAGGATTTAATACTATCGATATTTCAGAACTTACAACTGCATCAAAGTATTTTACCATATTGTTGATGTTTATAGGAGCATCTCCGGGTTCCACAGGCGGGGGCATTAAAACAGCGACTTTTGCTGCAATTATAATGATGATATATACTGTTATTGCTTCTAAAGAGGATGTGGAAATATATGAAAAGAGAATACCCCTTGACAATGTATTTAAAGCAGTTGCGATGACTGTTATTTCAATTTTGATAGTATTTATAAGTTCGTTTTTGCTTACAATAACCGAAGATATTGATTTTTTAACATTAATCTTTGAAGTTGTATCTGCATTTGGAACTGTTGGATTGAGTTTAGGGATAACCCGAAAACTAACAGTCTTTGGAAAAATAATCATCATATTAACTATGTTTATTGGCAGAGTAGGGCCACTTACACTAGCATTTGCAATAGGTAGCAGGCAAAAAAAGGCTCACTTGAAATATCCGGAAGAGAAGATATTAGTAGGATAAAGTTAAAATCGGAGGCGGGGGTTTTGAAGCAATTTGTGGTTATAGGGTTGGGTAGATTTGGAGCAAGTATAGCGTCAACATTGTATGGTTTGGGAAATGATGTATTAGGTATAGACATTGACGAAGAAATAATACAGTACATGGCAGATCAAATTACACATGCAGTGCAGGCGGATGCCACTGATGAAGGCGCTTTAAAAGCTCTGGGCGTTAGAAATTTTGATGTGGCTATTGTGAGTATTGGTCAGGATATTCAAGCCAGTATATTGGTTACACTAATCTTAAAAGAATTGGGATTAAAATATGTTGTGGCAAAGGCGCAAAATGAACTGCACGGGAAAGTATTATATAAAATAGGTGCAGATAGAGTGGTGTTTCCAGAAAGAGATATGGGGGTTCGTGTTGCACATAATTTGGTTTCAACTAGTGTTCTTGATTATATTGAATTGTCACCAGACTTTTCCATTGTTGAGATAGAGCCAATACCTGAATGGCATGATAAAACATTGGGCCAGTTGGATATACGCGAGAAGTATGGATTGAATATCATGGCAATAAAGAGAAATGAGGATGTTATTATTTCTCCAAAAGCAAAGGATTATATTTTTAAGGGAGATATTTTGTTCGTCGTCGGTGAAAATAAGGACATAGAAAAACTTGAAAAGCGTTTTTGAGTTTATCTCAATGACGCTTTTATTAACATGGTGGGTTTATATGATTTTTAATGAGCTTTCCAATAATCAAAAAAAGTTTATCAAATCTTTGAAGCAATCCAAAAGTTTTAGATATAAAAACAAGCGCTTTTTTATAGAAGGGTTTAGATCGGTTTGTGAAGCCTTAAATTCCGATTATAAAATAGATTATATTGTTGTTTCAAAACCGTTTTTAAATCGCTTTGGTGATGACTTTAATCAGCAGGTTGTGTCAATACGGCCTGATGTTAAAATATTTCAGGCTACTCGACAAATTTATGATGAGATATCTGATACTGTAACACCTCAAGGAATAATGGCTGTAGTTGAGATGAAATCATTTAGCAATTACACTTTTTTGAAAAAAGATTTTCTCATTGTGGCATTAGACATGCTGGCTGACCCTGGCAATATGGGAACTGTTATTCGAACGGCAGATGCAGCTGCAGCAGATGCTGTAATTGCAGGAAAAGGATGTGTGGATGTATATAATTCAAAAGTTTTGAGATCTACTATGGGGTCTATTTTTCACTTACCCATAATTTTCAGTGATGATTTGGTAAGTACGCTCTTATATCTAAAGGGTCAGGGAGGTAAAGTGGTTACTACACATCTTGATGCCAACAGGTATTATAGCGAAATAGATTTAACTGGTCCAACAATTCTTGTCATGGGTAAGGAAGATGAGGGAGTATCAAAGGAGGTTTCCGATATTTCTGA
>DUTQ01000310.1 GCA_012841995.1 Thermoanaerobacterales bacterium
AGGATTTCCCACTCTAATTTTTAAGTTATAAAACTTATTGTCAATGGTCAGGAACTCGAGCTATCTGGTAATAATGCCCGAAATATTATATTAAAAAGGAGAGACTAGAGAGCTCTTCTTTTTATTTTATTTCAAACATTGATTTTATTGTTATAGTATCGAACTCAAACAGAAACGATTGTTTTTTATTTTCAAAAAGACTTATCCATGTATGCAGCATATCTTTGGTAAAGGAAGTGAACTGATTGAAAAACAAAGTTGGTTTGATATCACTTGGGTGTGATAAAAACTTAGTTGATTCAGAATATATGCTTGGAATTCTCAAAAAAAATGGCTATGAAATCACTAATGATGAGAAGCAGGCAGAAATATTAGTTATTAATACTTGTGGCTTTGTACAATCTGCAAAACAAGAATCTATTGATACTATTTTAGAAATGGGCGAGTACAAAAAAAACGGGAGTTGTAAACTCTTAATTGCTACTGGATGTTTAGCCCAACGATACAAAAGCGAACTTTTGAAACAGATGCCCGAAATAGATGCGGTATTGGGGACTGGAGAGTTTTATAAAATTAATGATGTGATTATAAAACTTTTAAGTGAGGGTAAAAAAATTAATTTAACTAGAAAACATTGCTTTTTAGATTATGATGTAAACAACCGTGTCAGGGCTTATCCATATCATTCTTTTGTTAAAATTGCAGAAGGCTGTAATAACAGATGTTCATATTGTGCAATACCATTCATAAAAGGTCCTTACAAAAGTCGTGATATTTCATCCATTAAGGCTGAAGTAAAAATGCTTGTGAAAGATGGGGTAAAAGAAATCAATTTAATAGCTCAAGATACTACAAGCTATGGTATAGATTTATTTGGGAAACCTTCTTTACAAGTTTTGTTAAAAGAATTAATAAAGATAGAGGGCGATTTTTGGATTAGAATTTTATATGCATATCCCACAAATATAACTGATGAACTTATTGAAATTATTAAGGACAGCCCAAAGATTGTTAAGTATCTGGATATACCATTGCAACACATAAACAACCGCATTTTAAAACTTATGAACCGTCCTACCGATAGTTTCTTCATAAAATCATTGATTGAAAAGATAAGGAGAAATATACCGGGTATCACAATGAGAACAACCTTTATTGTAGGGTTGCCTACTGAAACAGAATCTGATTTTGATGAGTTATTGGAATTTATTCGAAAATATGAGTTTGAAAAAGTAGGCGCGTTTAAGTATTCTCAAGAGGAAGGGACCCCTGCAGCACAGTTAAGTCATCAAGTGTCTGAAGACACAAAATCTCGGCGATATAATGAACTCATGCAAGTACAACAAGCAATCTCTAAAAATAAAAATCGCAAACTAGAAGGCAAAAAATTTACTGTGTTAACAGAGTCATATAGCAACAAAAATAATCTTTATATAGGTCGAACACAAAGAGAAGCCCCCTTTGTCGATGGAGTAGTGCTGTTTAAGGCAAAAAGCTGCACTCTCGGTGAATTTTGTAAAGTAGAAATTAAAAAGGCATATGATTACGATCTTTTTGGCTTGCGCGTTGATGAGATCCCCTATCAGTAATTTTTTCCTTATCCAATTTCAAGACAATGTATTTTCTATATGCTATAATTACATTATGTAAATAATATAGGGGTGAAGCTTACTTGAATTTTAGCAGACAAAAGGTGATACGCATTGTAATTATTGCGGCAGTATCTCTATTACTGTTATTATTTGGTCAATGGATGTACAATACGTATTCTATTGAAAGAGCCTTGATAAGTGATTTGACTCAGAAAGATTATATAGCTGAAGCCAATCTAAAAAAACATGACAAATTCATTGAACTTTGGGTTAAATTGAGAAACGTCGAAAATCTAAAAGAAGTATATTCTGATTTAAATCAAACTACTGCATCTCATTTGAAGGGGAAAAATTACATTATTAAGTTTATAAATGAACCTGACAAGCTACTTGAAGATGTATATAATGATAAAATCCAATATTTAGTCTATGAAGCTATACAAATAGGAAATTTTACTAATATGAAGATAGAGCTTGATAAGGTGAAAAAGCAAACAGGAGTTGATGCATCGATATATATAGATAAAGAAAATATATATATCGATTTAAAACATCAAGATTACTTTATTTATGAAGTTATAGGGCGACAGTAAAAGTTGGGGAGGGGAAAAACATGGCAGCAGAATTTTTAATTGGAGTAACAATAGCTGCATCGGCATTTTTGACAATAAATGGAATAAACACTTTGCCTAT
>DUTQ01000311.1 GCA_012841995.1 Thermoanaerobacterales bacterium
GTAAGGTAAAAAAGGTGCCTGGCACCGCCCGTAAGGTAAAAAAGGTGCCTGGCACCGCCCGAATTTTGTCGAATCACAGATATCTTCAAGCCATGAGGAAAGCTTTGTTTCATATTACTCAAAGGTTTTAAAATCTCTATAGTATTAATGAATTAGTAAAACTAAAGGAAAGAGAAGAAAGCAGGTAATGGTCCGCTATGATAAGTCAAAATTCTTGAAAATTAATTAATAAGATTAACATTGACAAACAATGGGGAGGGCATTGCTATGCTCCCTCCCGTTGCTTTTTTTAAGGAAATTAATCAAAATATTCATCGATGCTTTCAAAACACTTATCCACCATAAAATGCATCTCCTTTTCACCTATCACATAGGGAGGTAAAAAATAGAGTACATTTCCGATAGGCCGAAGTAGTAGCCCCTTTTTCAGGGCTATCTTATATATCTCATATCCTACTCTCTCTTCCCATGGAAAACCTTCTTTGGTTTTTTTATCTTTTACCAATTCTATGGCAGTAATCATTCCCAAGTTCCTCACTTCTCCTACATGGGGATGATCTTTAGCCTTTTCCAAGGTTAATTTTTTAATTAACTCACCTTTTGCTTTGTTTTTCTCAAGAACCTTTTCCTCTTCAAATATTTTAATATTCTCTGTAGCAATAGCACAAGCCATAGCATTCCCCGCATAGGTATGACTATGTAGAAAGGCCTTTAACTCTTTGTATTCTCCATAAAACTTATTATATATATCTTCCGATGTTAAAACAGCCGACATAGGCATATATCCTGCCGAAAGCCCCTTAGATAGACACATGATATCAGGGCTTATGTCAGCATGTTCACATGCAAACATTTTTCCCGTTCTCCCAAAACCTACTGCTATTTCATCGGCTATGAGGATAATATCATATTTATCACAAGCCTCCCTCAATTTTTTTAGATAAACAGGGGAATAAATCTTCATCCCTGCCGCCCCTTGAACCATTGGCTCTATAATCACTGAACAAAGCTCTTCATGATTTTCTCTCAGGGCCTTTTCCATATGCTCAAAACACTCTGCATTGCAGTTCTCTCTAGTTTTGTTATATTTACATCTAAAACAATCGGGACCTTCAACCCTCAAAGTGTTTAAAAGAAGGGGTTTATAAATTTGGTTATATAAGTCCAAATCACATACTGAAAGCGAACCTAGGGTTTCGCCATGATAAGCATCACTAATAGCTACAAACCTCGTTTTTTTCTCATTACCCTTGTGTTGATGGTAATGAAAGCTCATTTTTAAGGCTATCTCCACTGCTGAAGAACCATTATCCGCAAAATATACCTTTTTTAATCGGTCAGGAGTGATTTTAATAAGTTTTTCCGCAATCTCTATGGCAGGCTTATTAGAAAAATTTGCAAAGATTACATGTTCAATTTGATCAACCTGTTTTTTAAGGGCATCATTAATTCTTCTATTACTATGCCCAAAAGTAGTTGTCCACCAAGAGGAAATACAATCTAAATATTTATTGCCTTCCATATCATATAAATAACATCCATGGCCTTTTTCAATAACTATAGGAGGAAAATCCTCATAATCCTTCATTTGAGAGCAGGGATGCCATATGTATTCTAAATCCTTCTTAATGTATTCATTCATTTTTATCCTCCTTATAATCGAGTCTATTTGGTTAATTTCATTTTAAATCTCATCCATGCAGTTGAGTAAATCCTCTATTTTCACAGATTCCTTAAATATTCTTCTAATATTGTCTGTATTATCGATATCTGGTATCTTGTCAATGATTCCTAGAATCGGGACTTTTGTAAGTCTTTTAATCATTTGTATATTGTCATTACACATCAAATTATCTTCATATCCGTTTATTATTAATCCTTTAACCTTTATGCCCAAGTTTTTTATATATTTTACTGTCAAAACTGTATGGTTTATAGTCCCAAGACCTGCTTTGGCCACCACTATTACATTCATTTTAAGGTCTTTAATTAAATCCTCTAAATGATACAATTTATCCCCATTATCTATTAGAGGACATATAATTCCACCACTGCCTTCGGCTACAACATAATCATACTTTTCCTTTAAATAACCGTATTTCTCCTTTACCTTTTCTATGTCCATTGGCCTATTTTCAATATGGGCAGCTAAGTGGGGAGAAACCGCAGTTTTATAGACATAGGGAGTTACATTTTTAAAGTTCTCATTAAGACCTGCTACTTTGCTTACAAAACTCGTATCTCCTGGGATGAGGTTCCCGTTTTTTTCTATAGCACCACTTAGTGCAGCTTTAAAATAAGTAGCATTATATTTATGTAAACGAAACAAATACAAAAGTCCTGCAGTGACTACAGTCTTGCCTACATCAGTATCAGTTCCCGTTATAAATATTCCTTTAGACATTTACCTTCACCTCCAAATCTAAATCCTTTATCATTTTCATATCATCCTTTACTTTATTCCCTGAAGTTGTCAAATAATTTCCTGATATGGTAGCATTGGCACCAGCTTTAAAGCATTCGCGCCCATAATCCTTAATAAGTTTTCTTCCCCCGGCCAATCTAATGTGGGCTGTAGGATTTATAAATCTAAAAATAGCTATAGTTTTTAATATCTCGCTTTGAGGTAACGGTTTTGTATTTTCAAGGGGAGTCCCCTTTATGGGATCTAATATATTGATGGGAATTGACTTTATATTTAGCTCTTTCAACTGAAGGGCAAGTTTGATTCTGTCTAACATGGTTTCCCCGACTCCTATAATCCCTCCAGAACATATCTTTAGCCCTGCCTTTTGGGCATTTTTAATCGTATTTATCCGCTCATCATAGGAATGAGTTGTACATATCTTTCCATAATACTCTCTATTGGTTTCTAAATTATGATGATATGTGGTAACCCCTACTTCTTTGAGACATATCATTTGTTCATAGCTTAAAATTCCCAAAGAAGCACATAGACCTATACCTGTTTTTTCCTTGATATTTCTATATATTTGTAAAACCTCTTCAAATTCATGGCCTTTTAGCCCCTTGCCACTTGTCACTAGGGCAATCCTATTTATGCCACTTTTTTCATTTTCCATCACTATTTCTAAAGCTTTTTCCTCACTCACTAATTTATATTTATCAATTTCTGTATTATAATGAGCCGATTGAGCACAAAATTTGCAATCTTCCGGGCAACTTCCAGATTTAGCATTGATTATAGAACATAAATCAACGGTCTTTCCCCGTAACTTGTCCCGTATACTATCTGCCGCCCTATATAATTTTAAAATATCTTGCTTACTATCCAAATTGGCAAGGGCTATGGCATCATCCAGCTCAATAGTGCCCAACTCCATAGCTTTCTTCTCTAAGGATAAAATTATATCTTTCATGATTCCCTCCGGTTTTAATTTAAAGAAACTGCATCATCATGATATTCTAGGCAATATTTTAGCAGCCACAATCGCTATTATGATACTTAAAATTAAATCTCCTCCAACACAAACAATAAAGCCATAAAACAGTGCCCAATAAAAGGATTTACTCTGGCCTAAATATAAATTGGTAATAAGGTATAAATGCACAACTCCAAAAAGATACACAAAAAATAAACCTGACAATGTTGCCATAAAAGCCTTAGGAATAGTAATTTCCTGAATTCTTTCGGCGATTTTACCAATGACATATGCAGCCACAATAAATCCAATAAGATATCCAAAGGTAGGTTTAAAAACATAGGCTATTCCCCCACCTTCCGTAAATACCGGGATACCTATTAATCCCATTCCCACATAAATAATTTGCGATAGTGCCCCCAATTTTGGTCCCAATAATACTCCCGCAAAAGCACAAAAGAGATACTGTAGGGTAAAGGGTACATAGGGAATAGGTATCCTGATAAATGCCCCTACCGCCGTCAATGCAGCAAAGAGCGACACTAAAATGAGATTTTTGGTTTTCAA
>DUTQ01000040.1 GCA_012841995.1 Thermoanaerobacterales bacterium
GCTTTAGATGTAGCTGTTCAGAAATTTTTTGAAGCAAAGTTTATTTTGTTTAAAATAGCCCAGCTAGAAGATTCTATATATAAATTAGCTGATGAAATAAGGAGAACTCAAAAACGAGCAAACGCACTGAAAAATATACAGATTCCCAAGTATGAAACCTTGGTCAAAAATATTTCTGAAGTATTAGAAGAAAAAGAAAGAGAAGATTTTTCGCGAATGAAGGTACTTAAGAAGAAATTATCTCATAATGTGTAGTCAAGACTTTAATCCTTTCGTTATTCGAAGGGATTTTTTTACTGATAAAATATACATATTTGCAAATACATGTTATAATTAATAATGTATAATTAGGTGTCGGGGTGAAGATATGCATTTACAAATATTAGAGCTTTTTAAAGGTTTTCGCCTAATGGATCTTTTAGACATAGCCATCGTTGCCCTTGTTGTTTATAAAGCCATACAACTCATAAAAGGGACTCGTGCTGTTCAGCTACTAAAAGGGCTTGTGGTACTTGTTGTTTCAACAAAAGCAAGTGAATGGCTCGGGCTATACACGATTAATTGGCTTTTAAGAAATGCAATGACAGTTGGGGTCATAGCTCTCCTTATTGTGTTTCAACCTGAATTAAGGAGAGGCTTAGAGCAATTGGGAAGAGGCAGGTTTTTCTCGACACCGCTTTTTGGTCTTGGCGAAGAAGAATTGAATTTTATTATAGACCATATAGCAGGAGCAGCGGGAGAGCTTTCAAAAGATAAAACAGGGGCTCTTATGGTATTGGAGAAGCAAACCGGTCTTAATGAATATATTGAAACTGGTATACAGATAAATGGCAATGTCAGTGCCGAACTGTTAATGAATATTTTTGTGCCGAATACACCCCTACATGACGGCGCTGTAATAATTAGAAATGACAAGATTATGGCTGCAAGTTGCTATTTACCCCTTACTGAAAATCCAAATTTAAGCAAGGAACTGGGCACTAGACACAGAGCAGGGCTGGGAGTTACCGAACAATCGGATGCTGTAGCCATAATAGTATCAGAGGAAACAGGGATTATCTCTGTAGCTGAAAACGGCAAGCTGACACGTTATTTAGATGTAAAGACATTAAAGGATATGTTAAAAGACATATATGAGATAAAAAACAAAAAGACATCTCTGTGGTACTGGAGGAAGACTAATGCGTGATTTTCTATCAAATGAAATCGCTTTAAAAGTAATTTCTGTAATTGTAGCTCTTGTAATGTGGATGTATGTTATGAATGAGAAAAACCCCCAGGTCACTTATGTAGTAAGAGATGTACCAGTAAAATTAGTAAATATGAATGAAGACAGATTCACATTAAAAGACAGCTCACAAGAATTTTTCATTAATGTCAAGGTAAGAGGTAGAAGGAGCATTGTTGTTGATCTAAAGCCGGAGGATATAGATGCCAGGGCAAATATGTTAGGTCGAATGGAAGGAAAAAACCTCATACCCATCAGGGTAAGTGTGCCTAATAATGTGGAGTTAGTAGATTTTTCGCCAAGGGAAATATCTATTGATTTAGATAAGGTTGTAGAAGAACAATTTCCGGTAGCAGTGGACCTTGTTGGGACACCGGTTAAAGGATATGCTGCGGCAACGCCTGTAGTAAAACCTGAAGCAGTTGTTATCAGAGGGCCAAGAAGCCTGTTGAATTCCATTAAAAAAGTGGTCTGCAGGGTTGATATATCAGATAAAAGCACTGCGATTACAAGCAATCTTCCTTTAAGAGTTTTAGACGATAAGGGGCAAAATATAAAAGGAGTTAGCATTGAACCTAAAATGGTAGAAGTGACTGTCCCAATCGTACCGGTGAAAAGAGTATCTGTTAAACCGGATATAAGGGGCAATCTGGCTGACGGCTTTACTATAAAAGACATAACTTGCAACCCGCGCTTTGTTGAAGTTACTGCTGATAAAGAAGTTTTGGAAACATTAGAATCAATTTCTACTGAGCCCTTGAGTGTACAAAACAGCAATAGATCAATTGTAAGACAACTAAAATTGATATTGCCAGACAATGTTAAACTTTTAAGAGAAGATGAAAATACCGTCACTGTTACAGTTGAAATAGAGGGTTCGTCTTTAAAAACACTAAATTTTAGTAGTAATGAAATCATTTTAGAAAATCTCCCCAACAATGCTACAGGCACAGTAGAACAAAGTGATATATCATTGACAATCAGAGGACCAAACGGAAGCATTAACGGCATTGGGAAGAGTTCTGTCAAACTATATGCAGATGTTTCCGGACTGTCCGAGGGTGAACACACAGTAAACTTAAAAACTGAAATTGTTGAACCATATACAATTATTGATATTAGACCGAGCAATATTAAGGTCACTATAAGCAATAATTAGTCATGCTAAAAGGAGGAGAAAAGCAAATTATGGCGCAAAGACTTTTTGGAACAGATGGTGTAAGAGGTATTGCCAACAAGGATTTAACGCCCATTTTAGCATATAATCTTGGCAGAGCCGGTGCCTATGTATTATCCGAAAACAGCAGGAGACCTACAATAGTAGTAGGTAAAGATACACGCATATCAGGAGATATGCTTGAAGCGGCATTGATAGCCGGTATATGTTCTGTTGGGGCCAATGTAATCAAAGTGGGAGTTGTGCCAACTCCCACTATTGCCTTTTTAACACGTTATTTTAATGCTGATGCGGGTGTAGTGATATCAGCCTCACATAATCCAATGGAATACAATGGAATTAAGTTCTTCAATAAAGATGGATACAAACTTCCTGATTCCCTTGAAGACCAGATTGAATTGCTTATCAAGGATAATGATGATCGCATTTCAAATCCCATTGGCGCCCAGTTAGGAAAAATACAACGAGAAGATGGTTTGTCTCATTATGTTGAATTAATCAAATCTGTCACTGGTATTAGCTTAAAAGGTTTAAAGATTGCCGCAGATTGTGCAAATGGAGCTTCATATCTGGTTGTCCCCACGGTTTTACGTGAATTGGGAGCAGATGTAAGCGTGATAAACAATGAACCGGATGGCTGTAATATAAACGTAAATTGCGGCTCAACACATCCAGAGGCAATCTCAAAATTTGTTAAGAAGATAAATGCGGATGTAGGCTTGGCTTTTGATGGAGATGCTGACAGATTGATAGCTATTGATGAAAAAGGTGAAGAAGTAGACGGTGACCATATTATGGCTATATGTGGAAACCATCTTAACAAATCAGGCAAACTCAAAAAGAGCACTGTTGTAGCTACAGTAATGAGCAATATGGGTCTGGAAGTTGCTTTAAAGCGCCAGGGGATCAAAATGATTAGGACAAAAGTTGGCGACCGCTATGTATTGGAAGAGATACTGAAGGGTGGTTATAATTTTGGTGGTGAGCAATCAGGTCATATAATTTTTCATGATCACAATACCACCGGTGATGGCCTTCTGACTGCAGTTAACTTGTTAAAAGTAATGGTACAAGAGGGCAAACCCCTTTCAGAGCTTAAAAAAATTATGACAGTTTATCCTCAAGTATTGATAAACCTGAAGGTAAAAGACAAGTCCAAGTATAATGGAAATCAGAGGATAGAAAAAGCTGTTAAGGAAGTCAAGCAGCGCTTTCAAGACAAGGGGCGTATTGTCGTTAGGCCATCAGGTACAGAGCCGTTGATAAGGGTAATGGTCGAGGGAGAGAATGAGAAAGAAATAAACAAAGCCGCACAACAAATATGTGAAGTCATAAGGCAAGAACTTGCATAATATGTGAGTTAAAAGCATCTCGCTTAATTGTGAGATGCTTTAATTTAATGCAACTTTGATGTTAACATAAAAATCTAGAATCAAGGCAAGGTTGTCAGGTATTGCCGATGAGCGAGCGGCATTACCTGACAACCTTTACCTGCTGCTTTACTTCA
>DUTQ01000312.1 GCA_012841995.1 Thermoanaerobacterales bacterium
CACCTTGCCCGCGGTTCCATGAGATAATCATATCCGGATCCCACTTGAGCACCTGCTCTAAAGAAACTTCTGTCATACCAGCTCCACCTTTATCACCTACATCTGCCACGTTTATAGCACCTACGAGATCCAAAAGTTCTGTATGACGTGATCCTGGAGGATCAGTTTGCAGGCCATCTGGCCCTTCTGCATAATAGACTCTGACTTTTTTGTCTTCAGGGATATCTTTTGCTTTTTGGACAATTTCATCAACAGTATTTCGACAATAAGTGGCAAATTTTTCTGCGTCTTCTTGTCTGTTGAATAGCTCTCCTAAAAATTCATAAGCCTTATCTAGTTTTGTCAGCTCTCCATCTATTAAAATCACAGGGATGTTTAACTGTTCTTGTATTCTCTCTGCTAATGATATTTCTGTCTCATTTACGGCACCCATGGAAAGTATGACATCTGGAGCAGCTTTTAGAATTTCTTCTGTACTGCCTGTATTCTTTGCATACCAACCGCCTAAATTAGGTAGTTTTTGATATTTTTCAGGGAAAAATTCTTTCTCTTCTTCTCTAAGATCGTAATTCCAACCTATTAGTAAATCGGGATCAAATGTGTAGGTTATTATAGTACCTACAGGACTCACTGAAAATACCTTTGTGATTTTTTCCGGTACTTCAAGCTCCCTTTGAGCCATATCGACTATGGTGCGGGTTTTTGCTTCATCAGGTTCAGTTTCACCTTCCGGATTTGCCTGCTGATTTGAACAAGCAGTCATTACCAAAGATATTGCAAGTAATAGAATTAGTGCAATACTGATTTTTTTGGAAAACCTCTTCATTTTTTCCTCCACTCCTCTTATTTAATATGTTCTAAAAGCCAACATATAGGCCTGGACTTCTGATATAAAAAATTATATGTTCCCAATGTGGTATTAGGTTATGCCAAAATTTTGCAAACGAATTTTATATTAGATCTTGTTATTTAGAGCTAGCAACCTTATAAATATGGTCTTTTGCAGGCTTATGGATCTTTACCATTTTGCCTCCACACTTGAATATTTCTCTACATCCACATTCCTGCACAGTCTTCCAAAGAGAAGCATTATCGGTAACTACAGTGCTGGCTAACATGTCTACACCATAATCAAATAAGACTGGGGCTAAAGGTGTGCTAGGGCCAACAAGTATAACTTCAGAATTACTGCCTAATTGAAGTAATCTTGGTAAAGTCTTGTTAGCAAGGGTTGTCCCGGTAATAAATATATAATCCTGTTCAGGCAAGATGTATTCACAGGCTGGATCAGGAAAATCACCTTCTGAAGGCCGGCGTTCCAAAATGCTGATCTTGCAAATATCCTTTAACTCTTCTAAATCTGGGAAATGCCCTATAACTGCTACTTTTTTTCCTGTTATTTGCTTTTTTAAATATTCAAAAGCATTCAAATTATCTTCAGATTGAATATAACCTTCTAATCTTTTTACACTTTTAGGGCAATTAATAAAAGAGTTGAGCGCTGCAGATCCCAAAGCCGCCTCCATAAAATTCCACGATTTTATGTAACTTGCCAATTCCCGCAAAGGCATGCCCTTTAAATTCCCTGCATTGCGTATACGCCTTGAACCCTCAAAGGGAGTCATGGCAATACCAACTGCTTTAGAACGAACTAAAATCCAGTGGCACCCTAAAAGGCATTCTTCAACTTTAACGTCTTCAGGAATTAAATCAATTAAATCATCGTACAATTGCCACATAAAAATCCCCCACCAATATATTTTTTAATCCAATACATGATAATAAGGGCCGTCAGCACAAGCTTTACAAAGTATTTTTCCGTTTCTTATAACCTCTCGTTTATCAAAAATCTTCTCTCCACACTGCTGGCAATTAACTGTATTTAGAGGCTTACCTGGCAAATCCTCTGGTGGAATATCAATCTTTATATTTTTCACTATGAAAATATCCTCATCGGAAAAGCGAGCCCAAAATTCTTTGATATCTTCGCCTCG
>DUTQ01000313.1 GCA_012841995.1 Thermoanaerobacterales bacterium
AAGTCTTTGTATTAGCAAAATATTCCGCAGGAATACGTAACTTTTTGACCATCTCATGCGTTTATATAAATGAAGAGTATAATGATAATGGAGCAAAAGAGAGGGTGAACATATGTGGAGGTTTTGACAAGCGAGCAGGAGCTACAGCTGGTAAAACAGGCCCAAACTGAAATATCGGCATTTGAAAGACTGTATGAATTTTACCTGCCAAAACTCTATAACTACGCATTTTATCGAACCGGAAACAGACAGGAAGCCGAGGATGTTGTATCTCTTACGTTTATAAAGGCACTGGAATATTTAAAAAAAGGTGAAACAAAATGCACTTCCTTCAAGAATTGGCTATATAAGGTGTGTTCAAATATCATCATAGACAACTGGCGAAAAAGCTCTCACGCCCAATGCACTTTACATTATTGCTATGACAACAACGATGTGGATTTTTCCGAAAAGATTGCCGATAAACTGACGATCCTTCGAGCCCTTCACAAACTTACCCAAGAGCAGCAGCAGGTACTGCTCTTGAGATATACCCAAGACATGAGCATATCTCAAGTGGCACAAATCATGGGGAAATCCGAAGGTGCTGTTAAACAAATGGCTTATAGGGGGCTAAAAAATATGAAGGAAAGGATGGCGAAATGTGATGGATAATCAAAAAAGAGATTTTATAGAGCTTGAGCATGATATGGGCAAGAAATTAGAAAGCTTAACAGATGCCCATGTGGACGAAGAATTTAAAAACAGGCTTTGGGAAGACCTAAAATCCAGATACAATGAAACAAATCCCCAAAAGACAAACAAAACTTGTAACATTGACAACAAAACTCCAAAGGGAAACAAAAAAGGCCTGCTTATTAAGTGGGGGAGCATTGCTGCAGCCGTATTGTTTCTTTCCTCATTATTTGTGACAACTTTTTTGCCTTTAAGAAAAGCCAATGATGTAGCCATGAGCCCACTGCTTTTTCCAATGCAGGCATTTGCCGCAGGAGGCAGTGATTTATCCCTTGACGCGGGGTTTGATACCCTTCGGGAAGTAAAATTTGAAGTTAAAGGGGATTTGCCCAAAGCACCACAAAAAGGGCAGATATTCTGCTTGCAAAACAGACTTACTACAGTCGATGATTATATGAGCATGGCAAAGGCCATAGGCATGAAAAACCCGGAGATAGTGGGCAAAGATCCTAATGATTCAGTAAGCCAATTTTTTTCTATAATAAGTGGTAAGCACTATCTTATGGTATGGCCTAAAAGCGGAATATGGGACTATGAATATAGGATTTATGAACTCAATGAATTTGAAAACGACTTAAAAGAGGACGAAGAGGGCAATGTAAAAGAAGATATGGAAGATGGCAAAGAGATTGATAAAGAAAGTGCAAAAGATATAGCTAAACAGTGGCTAAAAAAGCTTGGGCAGCTTCCAAATGAGGAGTATAAAATGACTGTGGAAGATACAAGAGATAGCGATATCCCTGTAGCTTTAGGGTTTAGTGTTGTGCTTGTCCCCGAAACTGGCCCTGATGCAAACAAATCACATGATGCAAACAAACCCGTTGAAATGGGCAGGCAAATTCGGATGTTAATAGGTACCGATGGCCAAGTGATAAGCGCCTCCTATAACTGGCCCGAGCTAAAAGAGACTTCCGAAATCCCTCTGGCTGACTATGATGAAGCCATAGAATCCCTAAACCGCGGTGAAGGAAGATTTGATGCCAAAGAATATTTTGGAGAAAAAGGTGTTGCATTCATCCAGGATGTGGAAATTGGCTATCAGCTGGCTTATAGCATAGATTATACTCCATATCTTGTACCTATCGGTATATTTTCCGGAAAGCTTACATCACAGGGGACAACCAAGAGCTTTACCGCATATATCCCCATGCTAAAAAAACCGGGAATAAAAAATGCAGCAAACTTTGAAATCAGGACAGAGTTTCCGGAATATCTAAAAGAGGCCAATTTAATAGCTGAAAGACAGCACAGCTTAACTCAATCAGAGCTTGAAAGCCTTATGACATTCTTTGGTATGGAGAAAAAGAGCCAAGAAGAAGATTTAATAAATGGCACAAAAGGGGAAGAACTCCACTACACTTCTTATGACTATGGTTGGCTTTATCGTGGGCAAAAGCACACCACAACCAAACAAGTATCTGAAGAAAAAGCAGTAGAAATCGCTCAAGATATTGCCAAAAAGATTCCAGTTCTACCCGGGACTCTTGGGAAACCGTGGATATATCCTACAGGTGAAGAAGAATTTTACACAATAGGTCTACCATTCCTTTACGATGGAATACCGGTAGTTACTCCTAATTATCCCGGATATGTGTCGCATATTATCATAAGTCTATATAAGGACGGCACGCTGTGGTCAGTAGACAGCAGGATGCACATGGAAGCGGGGAAGAAAGTTGAATTGATATCTCCACAAGAAGCCAAACAAAAGCTGCTGGAAAATGAATACATCATGACGATTGATGACCTGTTCGGGTATTTTTATGGGGACAGATTTGCGGCTGATAAATCCACAGTAACTAAAATTGAACTCGTGTATATACCTTGTCATCCTGAACTTGCAAGAAGCGAAGAATACACATTGATGTACAGATTTTCCGGCAAGACCATCATATCAGGAAATGAGATGGACTTTGCCGCCTTCGTGAAAGCACAAAAATAGTGTCAATAGCGACATTGCAGCATTCTAAATATTGTGATAACATGAGCTCTGGGAGGGATGTAGCATGGATATAAAACAAGCTGCCAAAAAGGCGGCAGAGCTTATAAGCAACTCTCACAAGACCCTTGTGCTGACAGGTGCAGGCATCAGCACAGAAAGTGGAATACCTGATTACAGAAGTAAAGATACAGGGCTGTGGGGAAAATACGACCCTGCAGCCAAGGCAAGTGTTACTGCATTGATGAATGACCCGGTGGATTTTTACAACTTCAATATACCCCGCTGGACAGAATACACCCATTGCAAGCCAAACATAGCCCACAGAGTATTGGCCCAAATGGAAAAGGCAGGGCTTATACGCGGGATCATCACTCAAAACATCGATGGCCTCCATATAAAGGCAGGTTCAGAAATGGTATGGGAGGTCCATGGCCACCTTCGCACATGTCATTGCATGAAATGTGGCGAAAGCTATGACTTTACTGAACTTACGCGACAATACAATGACGGCATAAACCCGCCAAGATGTGAAAACTGTGACGGGCTATTGCGCCCGGATGTGGTCCTCTTTGGTGACTCTATGAGCAGGGATTACTTTCAGGCCCAAAGTGAATTAATAGATTGCCAGCTTTTGTTGGTTGTAGGAAGCAGCCTCCAGGTATATCCTGTGGCAGATATGCCCTACAGGGCGGAAAAGCTCATAATAGTCAATAAAGAGCCTACCCCTTGTGATGATAGGGCTGAAATTGTTGTAAACGACAGCATCGGAAAGTTTTTCACAGAACTTGCAGAAGCATTGGAGCTTTAACATAAGTAGGGGCAACGCGCACGCTGCCCCTACTTATGTTTGACCCAAACTTAAGAATAACGATGGTCTTACTTAAATGGATTGCTTACGACACTTTAAAGCCACTTAAAGATTATAGCGTTTTTTATAAATCAAAGAAAGAAAAAATGGTGTGCCTAATACGGCGGTTACAATTCCCACAGGGATTTCAAGTGGCTGAAATATTGTGCGGGCAAAAGTATCTGAAACAACCAATAAAAACCCTCCCAATATGCCGGAGAGAATAACCAAATAGCGGTAATCATTGCCGATTATCAGTCTGGCAATGTGTGGAGCAATAAGCCCGATGAATCCAATTGTTCCCGCAACGCTTACAGCACTTCCTGCAAGTATTGAGGCATTGATGATAATCAACATTCGGGATATTTCTACGGAAAGCCCTAGGTTTTTTCCTATATCCTCGCCTAATAAAAACAGATTGATTCTAGGGCTCAGATAAATAGCACCAAGTAATCCAAACAAGCTATAATAACATATTGATTGGTAATGTGACCAACTTCTACCGGTCAATCCTCCGATTAACCAAGTATAAGTTAGGCCTAATTCATCGCTGTGCAGAATCATAACTGCAGATGTAAGAGCTTTTAAAAGTGCGCTTAAAGCTACTCCTGCCAAGACAATTGTAACATTTGAGCTACTTCCATCGATTCTAGAAAGAGTATATATGGCGAGTGCAGCTGCCAATGCTCCCACAAAAGTAGCGGGTGGGAGCATCCTGATATTTCCTGGCATAATACACATCATTATAATAGCTGCCAGCCCTGCGCCCGAATTTACGCCTATAACATTCGGAGAAGCCAAATCATTTCGAAGCAGCCCCTGCAACAGTGCTCCTGCAATTCCCAAGTTCATGCCTACTAGAAGACCTACCAGTGTGCGAGGCAGTCTTACATTGATTATTATATGCTGAGCCAAATTATCATGGCTTTTCCCAAAAAATATTGTTAAAATATCTCTTATAGAAAAATGCAATGTCCCGCTAATTATGCTGACAATAATTGATATGATTAAAAGCAAAGAAAACAAGAAAATCCAAAAAAAGCGTCTTTTTTGTTTCATCATCTAAAGACCTTTCCTCTCCTCAAAAAGCTTCAGGATAAGTGAGACGAGCCATGACATCCAATGCATCTATAATTTTGATTTTCCCTGGAGCTATATTCTCTGGGACAATAATTAGGCGTCCATTTTTTACAGCACTTAGCTTTTGCCACATAGGGTCTTTTTCATACATAGCTTTTAAATCATCAGGCTTTATCTTGTTTTTCTTATCTGGAGTTGTGTTAGATTTTTGTTTTTCGCTATCTTCTTCGCTTTCGGCAGCTTGTTTGCTTTCTTCTTCTTGGATATTGTTACCTTTTTGTCCTTCGCTATTTCCTTGTCCTTTGCCGCCACCTTGACCTTTACCACTTCTGAAGCCAGGTTGTAAAACAAAGATAATGTCGGGATCTTTTTGTATAATGGTTTCGATATCAAACGGCATAAATCCAGCCTTGGAAGAACCGGCCATTTCATCTGGCACAATATTTTCAAGACCTAAATAATCGAGCAATCTACCCCAAAAACAAAAGGATCGGGCTGAAGATATATTTTGACTACCCCCTTGAATAAATAGAGCAGTTTTTACTGGAGATTCCTTTATCTTATCCCGCAATGTTTTTGCTTTTTCCTCTACTTCCTTAATATAGGCATCAGCCTCTTTTTGGCGATTGAGGACCTCGCCAATCGTACTCACAGGACCTAGCAACTGGTCATCTGCCGAGCTAGGATCTATGTAAACAACTGCTGCCCCTGTCCCTTCCAAGCTTTCTAGCATCTGTCCGTGATTTCTCACATGTGCTATAATCAGATCTGGCTTAAGCTTATTTATTATTTCTATATTTGGTGAGTTTTCTAATGAAATATCGGGTAACCCTTCAGCTTCCGGTCTTTGTATCATGTATTCATTTACCAATCCCACTGGAACTACTCCCAGATTAAAAAGTGTTTCTGTCATACTGGCATTTAGCGCCAATACCCTTTCCGGATTATTTGGAACCTGCACTTCCCTATCTAACGCATCCTTGACAATGTGGAATTCATCATTATTTTGTTGTGCATCATCTACCGGTTCTGCCTGTTGTGTAGAGCAGGCCGTTAAAAGTGACAAGACCAGCAAAGCGATTAAAAGCCCACAGATTCTCCTTTTGCAAAACACCTTATACATCATAGATGATTCCTCCTCATAAATTATTAACTAGCTATTTGCGTATTTCTATCCATGTAGCGGGCTGACCTTTGACATCGGCAATCAACTGACAATTAGTGATACCTGTTTTATCAACAAATTCCTGCAGTTTCTTGCCATTCATAAATCCTTTTTCACCTTTTTTGATTTGTGCCATACGCCCCATACCTTGAAGCCTCTTGCGCATGCTGTCCGGGGTATATCTTCCCAATCCTCCGCCTACAAAAGCTACGCCTCCTTTCTTTAAAACCCTGTTAATTTCTTGCATGCCCTTTATCTGATCCTTCCAAAACCAAAGGGAACCTCTGCTGATGATGAGGTCGGCAAAATTATCTTCAAAAGGGAGAGAACATACATCTGCTTCTAAAAAGTGCACAATATTATCCAATCTACACTCTGCTACATTTTTTTCTGCCTTATCTAAGACTTCGGGATTAATATCCACAAAATACATTTCTAAATTGGTAATTTTAGCCAACTCTAGGCCTAAGTACCCGTATCCGGTGCCGATATCAAGGCATTTACCGTCGGTAATCTTATAATCATCTAATATTTGCTTGGCAATCATGGGGTATACAGGTAGTAAATGCACAAATGGATTAGTCATAATATTTACCTCCACTCTTTCTATAAAATCAGTGAACTTATTCAATATTTGCAGGGATGATAAACTTTTGCATACTGTTGCCTAAATTGCAGACTTGTGCGGAAACATCATAAACATCTTTTAGCAAATGTGGGGTAATAATATCTCGAGTTTCTCCACAAGCCCTAATACAGCCATTTTTTAGAACAACAAAGCTATCAGCTACCATCATGGCTTGGTTTAGATCGTGTAGAACTAAAACAAAGGTTTTATTATACTTTTGGCGAATCTGTTTGACAACATCCAGTAGATTCCACTGGTATTTTAAATCTAAATAAGTGATAGGCTCGTCAAGCAGTATAACTTCAGTATCTTGGGCCAGGATCATAGCTATCCAAGCTCGCTGGCGTTCCCCGCCGGAGAGCTTGTCAAGTGCATTATCCTGCAAGTGGCGTAAGTTCATATAATCTATTGCCCATTCTATTTTTTCTCTGTCATCCTTGTTTAACGACCAGCCATACCGCTGGTAAGGGCTTCGACCCATAGCAACTAACTCATAAATACTGATATGTTGGATCATCTCAAGATTCTGGGGCAAGAAAGCGATATGACGTGAAATCCACTTACGTGTTTGCTTATGAATATTTTTGCCATTTAGTGTGATTTGGCCACTGCTAGGCTTTAAAAACCCATTAAAACAACGGAGCAACGTAGATTTGCCCGAACCGTTGGGGCCTATCAAACCTAGAATTTCTCCTGTTTTTATAGTTACGTTTATGTCTTTTAGGATTTGTTTGTTTCCATAATGAAAATTCAAATTTTCAATCTCTAGCATCTTAAACACCCTTGGTTTCTCTTATTATCTTTAAATAATAATCCCAGTTTTTCCAATGCAATTTATAGTCTTTGTCTGCGAACAATTGAGGTTCATCAATGTCTGGCGATACGGGAATAAAACCTTGCAAAGCCAGATATTCCTGAACTTGTGGCGACATTAAGAAATCACCCATTTCCAGCAAGCGGTTATCCGCATATTTACTCCAGACCATAACTTGAGGCATACAAAAGAAACCGTCATCTGGCCAGATAAGGCGGGTATTTTTATTTCGGGAAATACGGGCAAAGGCAATATTAGTTATTCCTATCGGGTATTCGCCTCTATCAACTGCATGCACCACGTCTATTGGGCTTTTGCTGTGTATCACATTGTCCTTAAAATTTTCAAATCTGTCCGGATAATTTGCCTCCATAAAAGTCCTGACAATTTTAGATACCATTCGAAAATCATCTGGCATCCGCACCTTTTTTGACCACTTAGGATCCAATAAATCCTGCCATGATTGAGGAATATCTTTTTCATCCAACAGATTCTTATTATAAAAAATAGCAAAGGGAATAATGACAAATGGATGAAAATAACCTTGAGGGTCTTTAAAGCCAATATCAGCCAGATTTTTTTTGATGGGAAAACGCTCGGGCAGTGAACGAAAATGTTCTTCCAAAAAACCCTTTGGCAGGACTGCAAAATCGTTCACATGGCCCACAATCAGATCTGGTAATTGGCTTTTTTCAAAATCAGACTTAAACAAGCTTTCTTCATCAGGACGATGTGGCTGTGTTTCAATCTTTACTTCAATACCGTATTTATCCTGCATTTTTTGACCATATTCCTCCATCATCTCTACTAATGATCTGCTGATATTAAGTGGGCAGTGAAGAAATACTCTAGCCATAAAACTATTCCTCCCTTTAATTTTTTAGTTAATAGTACCGCTGTTTCTCATATAATCCCGCAATTGGGAAATGTTATCTTCAATAGAAACTAAAGTCTTCAGTAGCTCCTTCTCTTTTGGAGTGGTTTGGTAGAGCTTATACATTCCTCCATTTTTCATGACAACCCTTTTATTAGCCATTAACAGAAGAGTTGGATCATGTGTGATTAGAAATTCTAAAGGGGCAAGGGAAGATCGTGTTGGTCGTCACACATGATCCAACTCTTCTGTTAATGGCTAATAAAAGGGTTGTCATGAAAAATGGAGG
>DUTQ01000314.1 GCA_012841995.1 Thermoanaerobacterales bacterium
ACCATGTTCTTTGAATATATGCTCTATTTTGCTTAAGTTATACTTTTTAATGATTTTAAAAAGAATAGGTCTTCCAGCCCTAGCTCCAATAATATACCCAAAAACGCCTCCAAGCGTTGAAGCTAGTGATGTCATGGATGAATAATAGATAGCCCTTCGCGGAGACATAATAGAAAGTGGTATAAGTACAATATCCGGTGGGATAGGAAAAAAAGAGGCTTCGGCAAAAGCTAATATAAAAAGCCCTAATGCCCCATTTTGTATAAAAAATTCTTTTGTCTCATTAATAAAACTCAATATGCTAGTCATCATATATCACCATTTACAATCAACATTGGACTGGGCTTTTCACCTCATCTGGTTGATTTTACTATTTGCTTATATAATACAACAAAATCCCGAGATGTTAAAGCTATCTCGGGACATAATTAAATACGCCATTTGCGTCTCTTTTTTGCACCAACAAATTTACTTAAAGCCTCATTTACGGGATTGCTAAAGATCTCCTTTGGCGGAGCTTCCTGCACCGGCTTACCGTCCATCAAAGCCATAGCGTTATCAGCCAAAAATGCTACCTCTTCAAAATCATGGCTTACAAAAAATGTTGTTACACCTGTAGAATGAAGGACTTCAGAAAGCTCATCTAGCAATTCCTCCCTAGTAGGGGCATCCAGGTTTGAAAAGGGTTCATCTAAAAACATTACCTCTGGTTCCATAGCAAAAGCCCTGGCCAGACTTACCCGTTGGGCCTCTCCGCCTGAAATGGCTTTGGCCCATCTATTGGAAAGATGAGACACTTTAAATCTTTCCAGCCAATATTGTGCTGTCTTTAGCGCTGCGCTATGGTCTATACCTCTTATCTTTAACCCAGTCATTACATTGTTTAAAACAGAGGTATCTAGCAAAAGTGATTCCTGAAACACAACTGCCATTTTGCGGCGGATTTTTATCTGTTCTCCAGGTAATACTTTTTTGCCTTTAAAGGTTATATATCCGGTATTAGGTTTCTGCAGCAGTGATAGAACCCTTAAGAGTGTGCTCTTCCCGGAACCATTAGGACCTATCACGGCAAACACCTTGCCTTTGGCAAGTCTAACACAATCTACATCAAGAATACGGTGATCGCGGACCTGCACTAATATATCATTGCCCTCAATAATATACATTTTTATACCTCTGTTGCTGAATAAGCGTCAATCCAAATGTGGCAGCATATGATAGCAACATAAGCACGAAACTTAAAGCCAGTGCCAATTCAAATTGACCTTTTCTTGATTCTAACACTATTGCCGTAGTGAGCACACGTGTATAACCTTTTAAATTACCTCCTACCATCATAGAGGCCCCCACCTCTGATACTGCCCGGCCAAAACCCGCCATGACAGCTGCTAGTAGCGAATACCGCGCCTCGCGGACCATTAAAAACATCAACTGCCATGGGGTTGCACCTAAAGAAATTATCTGCCATTTGAGTTTCTTATCAATTTGCTGTAATGCTGCTGTAGAGAGCCCAAGTATAATCAGACTCGATATAATAACTTGAGCTATAACTATAGCTGCTGGCGTATACATTATCTTAAGATAACCAAAGGGTCCACTCCTCCACAGCATGAGACTTACCCATAACCCAACAACTGTGGGTGGAAGGCCCATCCCCAAATTCGCAAGGCTTACAAGAACCCGCTTGCCGGGAAATTCTTTTAGCGCAAGAAACAATGCCAGAGGTAGTGAGATTGCAAGACTAATTAGTGTCGAGGCTGCTGTAACTTTTATGGTAAATAGAGTGATTTCAACTACTTCTTTATCTAGTGTGAAAAGTAAAATGAAACCTCTTTTTAACCCTTCAATAATTGCATTCAATAGCTATCCCTCATTTTAAATTGAGTTTTTCAAGTATTATCTTTATTATTTGCCTATACTATCTTCATCTTTTCCTGCATCAGGAAAGAAAAGTGGTTGCCCAAACTTATCCTTGCCAAAGTCTTCAATAACCTTCTGAGT
>DUTQ01000315.1 GCA_012841995.1 Thermoanaerobacterales bacterium
GGATACGCAAATAGCTACCCATTTCACAATACCTTCGTGTAACTGCCTCAAGCCTATATCATCAAGTGCAGCAGGGCGTAAGTTAAAAATAATTTTCCTTAATTCCTTTAGAGAACCTCTTACAGTCCCCTTTAAGGCCTTAAGTTCCCCCGGAACTTGAGCCGGATCTTTTTCAAAAAGCCTTTCACAGATTTCCGCTTGTATTACGATGTTTGCTAATGTTTGAGCCGGTCCATCATGTATATCTCTTGCCACGCGTTTTCGCTCTTCTTCCTGAGCTTTTATTATTTGCACTGCAAAGGCTTGTTTTTGAGAGACATCTAATAAATGATTCGATACATCTTGCAAATTCCCTTTTAAAAATCCCAACGCAACTCCTACTTGCATAGATAAGTGTTCTGCTTGGTTTAAGATTTTCATCATACTTCTTAAACTAATCTCAAGGTCTGCTCTTTTTTCTCTAAGTTGGATTTCACGTTGCCTTTCTAATGTCAGTTTAACTTGCAAATTATTTGCATCCTGGTAGGCTTCTCGAATATCTTCCTCGCTGTAATTTTTAAAATCTTTGCTTACAACCATCAGCCTATATTTGGCTGACCTTTCCTGCTTTTCAAGTTCATCTACTTTTTTTATTGCCTCCATTGTTTCCTTTTTTATCTCTTCAAGCTCTTTTTCTATACGGTTACATTCTGTTTTTGCATGTTCAAAAATATCAAAAATCTCGTTTTGTCCCTTTTCAACTGCCTCTATGGTTTCATCTATTACGTCATTAAGATAAGAAATATCCAAGCGTTTACCTTTCAAAATACATACTCCCCTTTAACAAGATAATAAGGGTTTTAAAAAGCAGCCTTTAAAGGCTGCCTGCTTGCTTTTTAAGTATCTCGGCTTTATCTGTTCTCTCCCAGGGCAGGTCAATATCAGTTCTACCAAAATGGCCATAAGACGCAATCTGTTTGTAAATAGGCCTTCTCAAGTCGAGATCCCTGATTATTGCACCTGGTCTCAAGTCAAAATTTTCAAGAACCAATTTTTCAATTTGCTTATCAGGTATGATGCCTGTACCAAAAGTATCAACCATAACCGAAATCGGATTAGATACACCTATCGCATATGCTACTTGCACTTCGCATTTTGATGCTAGCTTAGCAGCTACTATATTCTTTGCAACATATCGTATTGCATAAGATGCAGATCTGTCCACTTTTGTTGGATCTTTGCCTGAAAAAGCCCCACCACCATGACGGGCATATCCGCCATATGTGTCAACGATAATCTTGCGCCCGGTAACACCCGAATCACCTTGAGGACCTCCTACTACAAATCTTCCAGTAGGATTGACATATATTGTGGTTTTTTTATCCATCAATTCTTCGGGCACGATTTCTTTTACAACAGCATCGATGACATCTGCTTTGAGTGTAGAGAGTTTAACCGATGACTTGTGCTGAGTTGAAACAACTATACTGTCAACTCTAATCGGTCTTAAACCTTCGTATTCAATCGTTACCTGAGTTTTTCCGTCAGGTCTTAAATAGGGTATTGTTTTATCCTTCCTCACTTTTGCCAATTGCTTTGCTAATTTATGAGCAAGTGAAATAGGAAGAGGCATCAGCTCTGGAGTTTCATTTACCGCAAACCCGAACATCATTCCTTGGTCAC
>DUTQ01000316.1 GCA_012841995.1 Thermoanaerobacterales bacterium
AAAAATTCCTACTAAAAAAGAGGCTTTTTTAAGCCTCTTGGTTTTCTATGTACTTTTCAGCCTCTACTGCAGCAATAGCCCCATCTGATACAGCAGTTACTACTTGCCTCAGGGATTTTTCCCTGATATCCCCTGCTGCAAAAATTCCGGGGATATCTGTAGCCATTTTATCATCAGTTATTACATAACCTCGGTCATTTAATTTTACCAAACCCTTTATACTAGCTGTATTTGGCACATATCCCACTGCAGAAAATACCCCATTTACAAATACAGAACTTTCTTCACCTGTCTTTACATTTTTCAAAACTACTTCTTCTACCATATCCTTGCCTTTGATTTCTTTAACAACTGAGTCCCAAATAAATTTAATCTTTTCATTCTTAAAAGCCCTATCCTGAAGTATCTTTGTAGCTCTAAGCTGGTCTCTGCGGTGGACTACCGTTACACTACTTGCAAATCTCGTAAGATAGATTGCTTCTTCAATAGCCGTATCACCACCACCTATAACCATAATAGGCATGTCCGTATAAAATGCTCCATCACATGTAGCACAATATGAAACACCTTGGCCAGTGAATTCCTTTTCTCCTTTTACATCAAGTTTCCTCGGTTCAGCACCCATAGCTAAAATTATGCTCTTTCCCTCAACTGTCTCACTTTTTAACTTAACATAAAATAAAGAAGCTTGCTTTTTGATATCCTCAACTTCTCCGTTTAAAATCTTTGCGCCAAATCTCTCTGCTTGGTTTTTCATGCTTTCTGTCAGTTCTGAACCACCAATACCATCAACAAAACCCGGATAATTTTCGATCAGATGTGTAATTGCAGCCTGCCCGCCTGGATACATCTTTTCTATTATTACCGTAGAAAGCTTTGCCCTTGCTCCATAAATACCTGCAGAAAGACCTGCAGGACCTCCTCCGATTATTGCAATGTCATAAGTCATTTAGTATTACCCTCCCATTCCTTTATGTTTTATTATCTGCATATTATAATATAAATATATTTCAATATGCTACTATAAATCAACTTTTATTTGCTTTATGAGCTTGTTATTGATGAAATATAGTAAACCTTTTTTGATTTCACCTAAAATATTTATAATTTTATAGTGTTTAATTAATTTTAACATTTTTGTGGTAATAATCAATACTTTATATCATAGAGTTTATTATTCCCACTTGTCCATAAAAGACAAATAAAGAAACCACTAGTTTCGGTTTCTTTATTTGTCTTATAATACTATATTATTTATTTAGGTGTAGAAATCGTTATTTCCTTAAAGCCGTATCTAATAACTTATGAAGCTGCTCATCAGTCAGCTTGTGATGATAGAACATGGAGTAAAATTCTTTTGCCTCTTCTTCCATATCATAGGGAAATATTTCCGGATATAGAAGATTTGCCACCCATTTCAAACCGATTATCCGGTTTACTGACGGTGGGCGATCAAACCAATTGAAAGGTGCACAGGGAATCTCAAATACTTCTTTATTTTTAACAGCCTTGATTTCAGCCCAATTAGGGTCAGATAATATACCTTCAAAATAGCCACCTTGCCCGCGGTTCCATGAGATAATCATATCCGGATCCCACTTGAGCACCT
>DUTQ01000382.1 GCA_012841995.1 Thermoanaerobacterales bacterium
CATTTAAAATCATGATAAATATTGAACAATATTTAATATACTTGAAAATGCAATTAAATATACAGAAGAAAATGGACAAATTACTATTTCTACAGAAAAGTTAGAGACATATATAAAAATAGATATTGAGGACGATGGTATAGGAATCCCACAAAAAGAGATCGGCAAAATTTTTGATAGGTTTTATAGGGGAACGGCGGAAATTGTTAAAAAATCAGAAGGTTCGGGTGTAGGATTATACCTTGCTAGAAAAATTCTAGAAGAACAAGGTGGTGGTGTAATAGTATCTTCTAAAGAGGGAGAAGGCAGCAAATTTACTATATTACTTACCTTACAAAACTGTCAATAAGATTAAATCTGTTTGTAAGGTATTGATGCTATCCTTTTCTTATAGGAGGTATAACATGAACATACTAGATACTAAATCATTAAAAAAACATTATGGAAAAGGGGAAAATTTAGTAAAAGCTGTAGATGGAGTGGACTTATCTATAGAAGAAGGAAAATTTGTTGCAATAGTAGGATCTTCTGGTTCAGGTAAATCTACATTACTTCATATGATGGGAGGATTAGATAGGCCAACTGAAGGAAAAGTTTATATAGATGGTAAGGATATACATTCTATGAATGATGAAAGCCTTGCTATATTTCGAAGAAGAAAAGTGGGATTTGTCTTTCAATCCTATAATTTAATCCCGGTATTAAATGTATGGGAAAACATAACTCTACCCATAGAATTTGATCTAAAAATAGTTGATAAAGAGTTTATAAAAGAACTAATGAAAACATTAAATATATATGATAAGAAAAGTGCTCTTCCGAATCAATTATCAGGCGGACAGCAGCAGAGGGTAGCAATAGCCCGGGCATTAGCCACTAGACCAGCCATAATTTTGGCAGATGAGCCTACAGGAAATCTTGACTCTAAAACCAGCCTGGAAGTGGTAAACCTATTGAAACAATCCGTAAGAAAATACCATCAGACATTAGTTATGATAACCCATGATGAAAAATTAGCCCAAATGGCAGATAGAATAGTGAGAATAGAGGATGGGAAGATCAAGGTGGGAGAATCTTGTTAAGATATATGAATATAGCATTAAAATATATAAAAGAGTATCGCAAAAGATCTATTGGCATGGTCTTAAGTATTGCACTGAGCGTATTTTTGGTAGTGACTATTGGCTCACTGGCCGAAAGTACAAGGATACTTCAAGTAAATGATGTGAAAAAGAACTCTGGTTTACACCATGTCAGATATGATGAAGTAAATATAGAGCAAGTAAAAAAGATAAAGGAATATAAAAATGTAGAAAAGGTAGCAAATACTTTTTATTATGATGGATGGAACCATAAAAGAGGTTTAACCGTAAATGTTTTAGGTGCAGAAAAAAACATATTGTATATGGAGTCAAATGAAATAAAGGAAGGGAGATTTCCTACTAAACCCAATGAAATTGCTATGGAAGAATGGGTTTTGGATAGACTTAGGATTCCCTGCAAGCTCAATCAGACTATAAAGATGTCTTTTGCAGAAAGTGGAGAAAAGGAATTCAAGTTAGTAGGAATAATTGAAAACAATTTAGATAAAAAGAGGACCGGTCGGCTAGAAACCTATATAGCCTTTAATGATGAAAATCTAGCCGGTAGAGAAGATCATATATATTCTTTTGTAGAGTTTAAAGAGGGCTTAAATTGTAGGCAGGAAGCAAAGAAACTGGGAAAACAATTAGGAATTAAGGATGAAAAACGAATAGTATTACATAGAGACCTACTCGCTGCCATGGGAGAATTAGAGGCCATAGACTGGGATTTAGTAAAAAAATCTCTATTACTCATGGTTGTAGGTGGAATGGTAATCTACAGTATGTATAATATTTCAGTTCTAAAAAGAGCACAAGAATATGGAATGATGAG
>DUTQ01000317.1 GCA_012841995.1 Thermoanaerobacterales bacterium
AATAACGCAATCCAAGCCATAAGAAGCCATTCCTTTGACTTTGCTCTTTTCCCTTTCCAATTCTCTGGATATTGCTAATTCCAAGGCCCCTCCGCCTGGCACAATGCCATAATTTATGGATGCTTGCAGCGATGAAGCAGCATCTTTTGCAATCCTTTCTCTTTCATCCACAATCTCTTCAGTTGCTGCTCCAACTAAGATCGTGGCTAGTGGTTTCCCTTTGCCTCCTACTATTCTAATCTGCTTTAATTTCCTATCTTCAAATGCTTTATCTGCTTCTCCGACATGTTCATTTATTTCCTCTTTCGACTTCTTTATTCCTGTGCGTTTCATTATTTTTGCGCCAGTATGTTCAGCTACCTTTTCTAAATCCCTTGTTGAAACCCTTTCTACGGCAATTACACCTGCATCTGTTAAAATCTCTTCGGCATCACTACTTATGTTTTTATCAACTAATACAAGGTTGATACCCAAATCTACGATTTTTTCAATATTGCGTTTAAACTCTTCCTTTTCCTCTAGGTGACGAGTAAAACCAGCTTCTGTTCTCAGGGCTTCCGGAGCTATTTGCTCAGGTTCTAATGCATCATCAATTAAAAGGATTTTTACATCTTTTAACTCAAATGGCATTTGTTTATTTAGTTTTTGCTTATCTATTATAATACCGGTAAAAACCTCATTTTTGGCACCTGCTCGCGACATAATAGTATCCTTAAGCTTGAAGTCCTTGCTCTTGAGCTTTTCTTCACCGATTAGTTTTGCAGCTTCGATGACAAGTTCTGCTATATCAGTGTGTTCTCTTCCTGCAATTAGCGCTACATCTCTTAGTGCCGGATCATCTATGCCCTTTACATCCATCTTCTTTTCCTCTAAAAGTTCTTCTGCTCGTTTCACACCCAGCTTTATGCCATCAATAACCCTTGCAACCGGAACGCCCTTAAGGATTTGGTTTGCACCTTCTTGAACCATTGTCCCTGCCATTATAGTAGCTGTAGTAGTACCATCGCCAACTTCTTCCTGCTGAGCTCTGGCTATATTGATGAGCATCTTTGCTGCAGGATGATTTATATCCATTTGTTTCAGGATAGTTACCCCATCATTAGTGATCGTTACTTCGCCAAAACGATCAACAAGCATTATGTCCAAACCTTTAGGACCTATGGTTCCTTCTACCGCTGCTGCTACAGCCCTTATGGCATTGGAATTCGTAATAAGTGCTGCCAGTTTTTCATCGATCTCTTGACGATCGCTTTCTTTAAACGCCAATACATTTACCTCCTCTATTTCTTAATATAAATGATGAAAACTTAAACCATCTTATTCAGATAATCGGTTCAGATAATCGGTAAACTTTTTTAGTACAGTTACTACTTTTGAATATTCCATCCTTGTAGGGCCTATAATCCCGCATATGCCTAAATTTTTGCCTCCAAGAGCAAAGCTTGCTGTTACAAGGCTGTAATCTTGAAACTCCTCTAATGGATTTTCAGTTCCAATTGTAACAGTAATTCCATCAGGTTTTGAAGTTGTTTTTAGGGCTTTACTCAAAAGCACTTGTTGTTCAAGCAGTGTTAAGAAATTCTTTACCTTTTCAACGTCCTTGAATTCTGGATATTCCAGCATTTTAGAACTTCCGCTGTAAACTATTTTTGACTGTTCACAAGTATCATCTAGGCTTTGCATTAAAACATCTAAAAGGATATTAAGCACTTCATCATATTCTATTATTTCACTTTTTATGGTATCTATCATTTCATTGGAAATATCTGAAAAGGTTTTTCCTATCAATTTGTCATTGAGCAAATTTGTAATTTTCGTTAAATCACTTTCAGTCAAACTGCTCGGTATTTCAATGATATTATGGCTTATAGTCCCGCAGTCTGTTACTATTATTAAAAGCCCCTTGCCTTCTTCAAGTTGGGAAATTTGAATATATTTTATACCACATGTATCAAGTTGCGGTCCGAGAATAATTGTTGTATAGCTAGTCAGCTTTGATATTACGCCAGCCGCTTCTTCAACTAGTTCTTCGAGCTCACCTATTCGCCTCTTGAATAATTTTCCAATTAATATTTGCTCTTCTGGGCTAAGCTTTTGTTTAGGCATTAAAAAATCCACATAAAATCTGTAACCTTTATTTGACGGGACTCTGCCTGCAGAAGTATGTGGCTGGGAAATATATCCTAGTTCCTCTAAATCTGCCATTTCGTTTCTAATTGTTGCAGGACTTATGCCAATATGATATTTTTTAGCTATGGTTCTGGAGCCAATTGGTTCAGCTGTTGCAATATAGTCTTCAATAATAGCCGATAATATCTTTATTTTTCTCTTATCCAAAATCATAGCTTCATCACCCCTTTATTAGCACTCTTAACTATTGAGTGCTAAAATCTACTTTAAAAAATATCACTTTGAGTTTTTTTTGTCAAGGATTTACTGTAAAAATTCTATAAATACATCATTTGCAAAGTCTAGACCATGGGAAGTAAGCTTTAAATATTGCCTGTTTTCATCTAAAAGGCCGAGTTTCTTTAGCTTTTCTATAGCTTCTCCATATACCTCATGTATATCAATCCCAAATGCTGTGTGAAAATCATGCTTACTTATCCCCTTAATAAGCCTCAATCCCAAAAAACAAAATTCTGCCTGCTTGTCTTTAATGCTTACTCGTTCTTGCATTTCTAATGCACTATTGTGTTTTTCAATAGCCTCAATATATTTTTCTGGTTTATAATAGTTGTTGAACCTAATGCCTTTCATGAATGAATGAGCGCCAGCGCCTAACCCTAGATAGTCTTTTAACTGCCAATATATTATATTATGACTAGACTCTTTTCCTGGTATTGCAAAATTTGATATTTCATAGTGAATATAGCCTTGTTCTTGTAAATAATTTTTGGCGTGATAATACATAAGGCGTTCATCGTTTTCATTAGGCAAGTTTAAATTTCCTTGTTTTTTGAGTTCATAAAATGGTGTACCTGGTTCCACTATTAAAGAATAACAAGAAATGTGCTCTGGCAAGAGTACACAAAGCTTTTCCAGTGTGCTTACAAAATCTGAAACTGATTGTTCTGGCAAGCCAAAAATTACATCTACATTTATGTTTTTAAATCCAGCCTCTCTTGCAAGATTGTACGTATCGTTAAAATCTTTTTGTGAATGTATCCTTCCTAATATTTTGAGTAATTTATCTTGATAAGCTTGTAGGCCAATGCTTAAGCGGTTGACTCCAAGCCTTTTTAGAGTATTCAGCTTTGATTTTGTCAGTGTGCCCGGGTTTGCTTCTATTGTAAACTCTGCACCGGGCATCACATCAAAACAATCGTAAATACTCTGTATAAGTAAATATAATTGTGTTTCATTTAGAACGGTGGGAGTGCCGCCACCTATATATACGGTCTCTACTTTTAACTTATGCCGCTTATAATTTTCCATTTCCCTTTTTAAAGCTGATAGGTAACGTGGAATAATTTCAAGCTTTTCATATGAATTGAAGTCACAATATGCACATTTTTTAATGCAAAAAGGCATATGAATATATAATGCAACCTGTTGCATTGTTAATCCATCCTTAAAACCGCCATAAATGCTTCTTGTGGTACTTCTACGTTTCCTATTTGACGCATCCTCTTCTTGCCTTCTTTTTGTTTTTCCAAGAGTTTCTTCTTTCGAGTTATATCCCCACCATAGCATTTTGCCAAAACATTTTTTCTTAAAGCCTTTACTGTCTCACGGGCTATTATCTTACTGCCTATTGCTGCTTGTATGGGAATTTCAAACATTTGCCTGGGGATAACTTCCTTTAGCTTTTCAACCATTTGCCTTCCTCGTGGGGCAGCTTTTTCTTTGTGCACAATAAATGATAAGGCATCTACTATTTCACCGTTTAACAATATATCAAGCTTGACTAGATCTGATTCTTTGTATCCAGATAATTCATAATCCAAAGAAGCATATCCCTTAGTTCTTGATTTTAATTGGTCAAAAAAGTCATATATAATTTCAGAAAGGGGCATTTCATATACCAAAATAACTCTTTTTTCGTTTATATACTGCATATCTTTAAAATTGCCGCGCTTGTCTTGACAAAGTTCCATAACCGTTCCTACATAATCATTGGGAGCCATGATAGATGCATTAACATATGGTTCTTCAATATATTCTATTGTTACAGGGTCTGGAAAGTTTGTCGGGTTGTCCACGTCAAGCTTTTCACCATCTGTTTTTGTTATCCTGTATATTACACTTGGGGCGGTAGTAATGAGGTTTAAATCATATTCACGTTCAAGACGCTCTTGTACTATATCCATATGCAAAAGACCTAAAAAACCACATCTAAACCCAAATCCCAAAGCCGCTGAAGTCTCAGGTTCAAAAAATAAAGATGCATCATTCAACTGTAATTTGCCTAATGCCTCTCTCAGACTGTCATAATCCTCCCCTTCTGCAGGGTACATACCACAAAAAACCATTGGAACTGCTTTTTTATATCCAGGGAGCGGTTCTTTTGCTGGATTTTCAACATCTGTTATTGTATCACCAACTCTAGTATCAGTAACGTTCTTTATACTTGCAGCGATAAATCCAACCTCTCCAGTTTTTAAGCAGTCAATAGATTTCATATCAGGTGTAAAAATTCCCGTTTCAGTGACCTCAAAGGTATTACCTGAAGACATCATCTTTATGTTCTTTTTAGGGTAAACTTCACCCTCCCAAAGGTGCACTAGCCTTTGTGCG
>DUTQ01000318.1 GCA_012841995.1 Thermoanaerobacterales bacterium
CGGCCCTTATGGCAAGATGTATACTCTACTATCCCAATACCTACATAATTATAATTCGGATTTAATATGTTTGCTCTATGTCCAGGGCTTGCCATGAGGTTTTTGTGAGCAAGTTCTACTGTTGAAGCCCCTGCAAGGTTTTCTCCCGCATACCTATAAGCTACCCCATTAGCTTTTAAAACATCAAATGGAGACCCAAAGGTAGGAGATGTGTGACTAAAATATCCTTTATCTATCATGTCCTTACTCTTTTCACGTGAAATTTTTGTCAATGTCATATCTGCCCTAAGTGGCATCACTCCTGCCTTCTGCCTTTCGGCATTCACCAATTCAAGCATTTTTTGTTCATCAGAGGTCAAACTATTAGAATAATCTTGAGTTTGGGCTGGTTTATCATCATTTGCAACAGGCACTGTCGGTGTTGGTGTTGGTGCCGGTAAAGATGGCTTTTGCAGGTCAACTTTATCGGTCTTTTCCGCAGAATTTGCTTTTGATGTTAAGACCCATTTACCATCTTTATATGTATATACATATTTAACTGTCATTGTATTGATATCACTTTTTGATATGGGAATAGTTAATGTTTGAGTGTTCCCAAGAAAATTGATCTTCAAGTTGTAATAAATTGTTGCAGCATTGGCAATACCCGGGAAAACCATCATACAAACTATTGCCAACACTATAATTGAATTCCTTTGTTTTGGCTTCATAAACAGATTCCTCCTCAATTTTATATTTTCAAGGTTTGTCTTTAGTTATTATGGCAGATATTAAAAGCAATTATATGCCATTCGACTATATTTGACAATTTTCGTATGAAGCCATATTGAATAATATAAAAGGCAGTGCCTTTTATATATAAAATGCCTGCCAAAAAACATTATAATTGTCTATTTATATCCATATTTTATTTATATGGTTAATTTCTCCTAATTATCTAACCATTCCTTTTAATCTCTACTTTTCTATTACTTTTTGGTAAATCACCTTGTGCGTAGTACAAGACCAAGCATTAGAATCAGGTCTTGCGTTTGGTAGGGGTGCCGTAATCTTCACCGAAGTTACTTACACTTGAATCAAACTTGTAAAGAGTAAAACCCAAAAGCAATAAGAGATTTGTTTATAATGTCACTTTCAATAGTTTTAATACATTCATAATTGGATTTATGATTGTCGCCTTATCTGAACCAGCAAAAAGCAAACCCACTGCATTCATGTTCTCATCTACTACTAATGAACCACTGTCTCCTGGACGGGCCATTGGCCCTGCCATTATTTGTTCATAAAAAGTTGCTTCTTCATCAGGGCCTAATAAAACCTTTAAAACCGCATCAAGTGCTGTTACACTGCTTGAAGTAATACCAGTAGTGCGGCCGCTTTTTAGTAATTTCATTCCTAAATTGGGATTTGCTTGACCTTTTACACTGCCCAATCCCATGATGTCGGGGCTAATGTATTCGGGCTTTACTGGCTTTGCTAAAGCAGCATCAATTAGGTTATATGTGGGCATGGTTTTAGTAAAAATCATATTATAATTGGGTCTTATAAACCTTAATAACCAGTTTGCTAATTTTTCCACTGTTTGAGCTATCAGGCAGTTTGTTTTTTCGGTGTCCTTTTCAATAGGAATAAACCTTTCAAGATGTGCTATAACATCAGTTGGCGTCCCCCCATCATAGGAACCGGGTTGAAGTATATCGTCACCTATGAAAGACTTTTTATCCCTGCCATTTGTAGCGTTTGCTAACACATGATTATTGGATAAAATCAGCTCATCTCCTGTTTTTTCATCTCTCACAACCGCCCCAATTGTACCGGCAGTAACTTTGTAATGGCCTATACTCATTCCGGGTCGCGCTGGCCTTGTTTTTTCCGTGCGGGAATTAAGTAATCTTATTTCGCCTATTTCTATAACATCGGTTAGTGTTTCATCGAGAATTTGTGGTATTATTTGTCGTTTTGGTAGCTCTTTTTTTGAAATCTTTTTTTTAACAAAAACCAAAACAGCAGGTTTATCTGTGACTTCTCCCCGTATACTTTTATAGCCTACGCCAACTCCAATAACATTATCTATGCTCATTATCTTTTTTTGATATCTTTTTTTTGCTTGCCTAGCAAGGTACATGAAAAACATCCCCCTTTCCTGCCCTCTTTATATAATATTTTCAGGTAGGGGGATGTGTGTATCTTGTTTAAAAAAAATAGTCCCGATTTAAAATCAGGACTACATTATGCCGTATTTTATTTTCTTTCGTCCATCGTCAGTACACAGTGATAGCTCTACAGTGTCCGTTAAAATATCTGAATAGCTATATGATATTCGCCTTACCCAATCGGGTGATTCATTTACCTTGACAGTAAAGATGCTAGGATAAACTTTCTCTAGAATACCTTCTTTAACAAAGGTCTTTTTACGGCCACGGTTGGCTTTAAGTCTAACGGGTTTTCCTACACATGATTCTACGGTTTTCTTTATCTTTATAAGAGAGTTCCCCGAAGCCATAATATCACCTCACAATTTTTGTGAATACAGTATATATTATACCATCGAAGAGGCCTTTTGTCAAATATTATAATAGTTTATCAAAACTGCAGTTCTTTGTCAATAATATAAAATGAAGTAAAAACACGTTAATATGGAATTAGACTTTATTATCAGCAATTTTATTCCTGATAATAACATTCTATCCCTGTTACTATAGCAGCTGCTGCTTTTTGTCTAAATCCCGGTTCTGATAGCATTCTTTCCTCTTCAGGATTGCTCAAAAATGCTACATTTATCAAAACACAAGAGTTATTTGTTTCCCTCAACATATAAAGATCGGCTTCTTTAACTCCCAAATCACTCGTTTTGAGACTTGATATCAATTCTCTATGGATATATTCTGAAATCTTTTTGCCTTCAACATCTCCCAAATAATAAAAGGTTTCAGTTCCGCCTACTTTTTCGTCTGAAAAAATATTTTGGTGAATACTTATAGTTATATCAGGTTTTTTCTGGTTTGAAATCCTAACCCTTTCTGAAAGACTTACAAATTCATTCTTGTCTCTCGTAAGGAATACTGATGCACCACATTTCTTTGCCTCA
>DUTQ01000319.1 GCA_012841995.1 Thermoanaerobacterales bacterium
ATAATATTTTGATTAAGTTTGCCCGTTGCTGCAATCCCGTGCCTGGAGATAAAATTATAGGGTATATTACTAAAGGCCTTATCTCCAGGCACGGGATTGCAGCAACGGGCAAACTTAATCAAAATATTATCAATTCCGTCTAATTTTACACCTCTATCAATTTTTTGCTTTTGTTTTGGCTTTGTTTCTATTTTATTAACATCAATCTCGCTTTTATCTTGTTTTACGTTCTTTTTATATTCTTCTAATATTTTCTGTAGAATTTGCTTTGAAGTGAAACCACCATAACCAATACTAGAATACATATCATCCAAACTAGATAAATTCATTTTTTTTAATACATTTGATACAAAATCGTGTTTTAGTATTTGGTATATATCATATCCTTGTCTTCTAGCTTCTTTTTCAAGACTCTCTTTGCCCCTGGCAATATTTTCTTCCCTACGCTCTTTTTTAAACCACTGTCTTATTTTATTTTTGGCTTGATTAGATTTTACTATACCTAACCAATCCCTACTTGGTCCATTCCCATGAGATGAGGTTATAACTTCGATAATGTCACCATTTGACAGCTTATAATCCAGTGGGACCATCTTGCCATTCACCTTTGCTCCTGTGCAATGATTCCCAATATCTGTGTGTATTCTATATGCAAAATCTATGGGGCATGAACCCATGGGAAGGTTTATAACATCTCCCTTTGGTGTAAATACATATACTTCATCGCTGAACAAATCTATCTTGAGAGTCTCCATAAAATCACGAGCATCTTTTAAATCTCTTTGCCAATCGAGTATTTGTCTTAACCATGAAAGTTTTTTATCAAATTCCTCTTCGGTCTTATTTCCTTCTTTATATTTCCAGTGTGCAGCTATACCATATTCAGCGGTTTTATGCATTTCATAAGTTCTTATCTGTATTTCTAATGGTTCACCACTAGAATCGATTACAGTAGTATGCAAGGATTGATACATATTAGGTTTAGGCATAGCAATGTAATCTTTAAATCTTCCAGGAATTGGTTTCCAAAGAGTGTGGATAACCCCAAGAGAACCGTAACAATCTCTAATATTATTGACGATAACTCTAACTGCTGTCAAATCATAAATCTGATCAAAAGTTTTATTTTGCGTCTTCATTTTTTTGTAGATACTGTAAAAATGTTTTGGTCTTCCGTATATTTCTGATGTTATACCTGAGCTTTCTAATTTTTGCTTTAAAATTTCAATCATTTTGTTTATATGTTCTTCACGTTCTTGCCTTTTTTTGGCCACCTTATCTACCAAATCATAATAACAATCAGGTTCAAGATATCTTAAAGATAAATCTTCAAGCTCCCATTTTATCTTTGAAATTCCTAGCCTGTGTGCCAAAGGGGCAAAAATCTCAATAGTTTCTATGGCCTTTTCCCTCTGTTTTTCTTTAGGCAGATATCTCAAAGTTCTCATATTATGAAGGCGGTCTGCCAATTTTATGAGTATTACTCGTATATCTTTGGCCATTGCTAAGAACATTTTTCTAAGATTTTCAGCCTGCTGTTCTTCCTTTGTCTTATATTCTAACTTGCCTAGTTTTGTCACTCCATCTACCAAAATGGCAATTTCCGAGCCAAAGTTATCAGTAATATCCTGGATGCTGTATTGTGTATCCTCAACAACATCATGTAATATACCTGCAGCTATTGTAGCTATGTCTAATTCTAAATCTGCAAGGATTTTAGCCACTTCTAAGGGGTGGAATATAAAAAGTTCTCCTGAAACTCTATGTTGGCCACTATGGGCTTTTTTTGCAAACTCATATGCTTTTCTTATAAGTGAAATATCAGCTGATGGATTATAAGCTAATATATGTTTTTCTAGTTCAGCCGTACCCAAAATTCCGTCCCCCCTTTTTTTAACCTTGTTAGTATTTTATGAGCGAAATAACATCGTATTTTGATAAGCTTTCCCTACCATTGAGTTCTGTCAACTCGATTAAAAATATAACAGCTGTTATTATTCCACCTAACTCTTCAACTAATTTAACTGTAGAATCAATAGTACCTCCTGTTGCCAACAAATCATCAGCTACTATTACTTTTTGGCCTGGCTTTATAGCATCATCATGCATTTCTATGATATCGCTGCCGTATTCAAGTTCATAATTTGCCTTTATTGTTTTTCCTGGCAGCTTGCCCCTTTTTCTCGCAGGTACAAAACCAACACCTAATTCATAAGCCAAAGGAGCCCCTATAATAAAACCTCGTGCTTCTGGACTTGCAATCAGGTCAACTTGTTTTTCCCTAACTAAATCAGCTAAAGCTTTTATTGTATATCTGTAATATTTCCCATCTTTAATCAATGTAGTTATGTCTTTAAAACTAATACCTTTTTTAGGAAAGTCTTCAATAACTCTAATTTTTTGTTTTAAATTCATCTAATTTACCTCCACCAAATGATTAAATGTTTTTTCAAGTGTTTTAAGCTTGTCCTTGAAATCCAGTATTTTATCCAACAATAAAATCATGCTTTTGTATGTATAAGATGTTTTAATATCAAGCTTTTTTTCACTTTTATTATAATCAGTTATATTTATATAACCATCTTTTATGTTATATTTTATTAAGCCTAATTCAGAGAAAATCTCCATTATATTATGAATACCAACTCGAGATAAGTTTAAATTCATGAAATCCTTTAAGAGTTTATCGAATTCATCAATATTTATGCGGCCTATAAACTTGCCTGATGTCATTTTACTTATCAAAATAAATATCCTTCTCAAATCGTTTATATCTGGCATCAATTTTTTCCAAACAAGATAATTGGAATGTAAATCTTCTTTAGTAAATATTAAATGTACTGATTTTGAACAAATAGAATCTAACTGTTTTTTAAGGATATCGATACTAAAAGCTGTATCATACAAAACTACATCATCAATAAACTTTGGTATATAACCTGCCATTGGATTTATCATAAAAATATTTTTTTCATGTACTGTTTCAACAGTTACGTTATCATTATATAAAACCGATGTATTGTTAGTAAGGGTAGGTTCCTCATTAATAAAAGATATAAATTGCCATGCTTTATAAGGGGTATTAAATATTACAAAAACATTTCGGCTTTTATCTTTAAG
>DUTQ01000320.1 GCA_012841995.1 Thermoanaerobacterales bacterium
ATTATTATGGTTGGGATCCCTTGCGTGCCTTGTAGGTATATCCATTCACCGGTTAGTTTAGCATGTATTAAAGATATAAAAAATACAATTAACCTTATTAATGCATTAATATTAGATATTGAAGAAAGAGGGTTTAAACTATAATGAAAGAGTTAATCAAAGAGTTAACTGAAGCTTATGGCCCTTCAGGTGATGAGGCCAATATTGGAAATATTATATTTGAGAAGATAAAACCCTTTGCTGATTATATTTCTTTTGACAAAATGGGAAACCTTATTGCAAGAAAAGTTGGACCTAATGATAAAATCATGTTATCTGCACACATGGATGAGATAGGAGTTATAGTTACTAGCATTGATGAAAATGGGTTTTTAAGGTTTTCAAATATTGGCGGCTTGTCACCTTTTACATTAATAGGGGAAAGGGTTTTGTTCAAAAACGGTACTATTGGTGTTTTTGGCAAAGAAAAACTCGACAATATAAAAGATTTAAAATTTAATAAAATGTATATAGACATAGGAGTATCATCAAAGGAAGAAGCGCTAGAAAAGGTCAATATAGGTGATGCAGCATCATTTTATAGAATATGCGATATGTCAAGCAACTATATAATCTCAAAATCATTGGATAATCGGGTGGGTTGTGCCATTTTAATACAAGTTTTAAAACAGCTGAAACAAACCAAATATGATACATATTTTGTATTCACAGTTCAAGAAGAGGTCGGTTTAAGAGGGGCAAAAACTGCTGCCTTTGGTATAAATCCAGATTTAGCTATTTCTGTTGATGTTACGCCAACAGGCGATACCCCTGAAGCACCAAAAAAGGCAATAGACCTTAGTAAAGGCCCTGCTATCAAAATAATAGATAGATCTATTATTTGTCACCCGAAAGTTAGAGAACAACTAATAACAGCTGCAAAGCAAAGGAACATACCTTATCAGTTGGAAGTAACAGAGACTGGCGGAACAGATGTAGGTGCTATTCACGTTACACGTGCAGGAATTCCATCTGGTGGCATATCAATACCATGCAGATATATTCATACATCTTCAGAAATGGTTCATTTAAAAGATATCAAAAGGAGTGTTGATTTGCTACTGGCTGTGTTACAAGACTAGAAGACAAACTTTAATAAAAATAAAAGTTTAAAAGACAAACAGTTACCGAAAAACATTTTAATTTAATTTGCACTAGATTATAAAGCCTCTCATATCATTATAATGAGGAGGCTTTTTCTTATGAAAAGAAATTGTGATTTCCTGATAAAACATAAGCGATTTGAAACATTAGTTTCTTGTGGAATTATATATAAATGTAAACTATCGGGAGCTCTTTTAATGGAAAAAGATTTGAAAGAAAAATGGGCGTGTGCTGGTTGTATCATACCAGATATCGTAAAAAATAATCCCTGTAAGCATCTAAATCCACAAAAAACTTTTCTTATACGAGGTTCAAGTTTAACTTACTTTGAATGTAAGTTGTTAAATATAATAATGGACACCCCTGATTTTTGTTTTATTAACTGCAAAATGTATAGGCAAAAAAATATTTAATTTTAAAATAACAGGAGGAAATAAAGCTCATTAATAGAATAATATGTTAAGAGATATTTAGCTTTAGGGGGGATAGATATGAATAAAGTTGAATATTTTAAATTGTTGTCAAAATTAGCAAGCAAAGAGAGTAAAAAAAGCAGACTAAACATTGTCATAATGTGGACAAGCATATTGTTTTGGACTGGTAATTATAGCAATGCTCTTAAAAATGTTAAAACCTTAAAAAATGAAGAATCTGCATGGATTAATTGCTGGTGTGGAGTATTAAGCTATTTACAACATGATTATTTGAATGCACAGACGTTTTTTGAAAATGCTTTAATGCTTAACAAGTCAAGCCCTGAAATTAAATTTTTTCTCGCCGAAACTTATTTCTCAAGATCCGATATTGAAAAGGCTGTAAAATACTATAGGACAACAATAAAAAATAAAGACTTGCAATCTAAAAGTCTATACAAGATAGCCTGCTGTCTTGCAAAAAAAGGGCGTAATGATGAAGCAATAGGATTTTTAAATAGGGCTTTAAAAAATGCTAATTCTAGTGAAAAAGTGGATATCTTAAACAAAAAGGGATTATGTTTTATGGCCCAGGGATGTTTAGATAAAGCTGAAACTAATTTTAAAAAATGCCTAGAGTATTCTCCAAATAACATTGTTGCACATAAAAATTTGGCATTAACATTGAGTAAAATGAAAGATTACCAAAATGCAAGTAAGCTTTACAAAAAAATATTGTCAAAGCAGCCTTATGATATCACTTCTATCAACAATATGGCCCATTGCGCTGCTGCACTAAAAAGATATAATGATGCGATAAAATATTGCAATATTGGTCTTGCTATCGACCCAATAAACTCGGATTTACTAATAAATAAAGGTTGTTGTATGTATAAAATTGGAGATTATAAGAATGCTTTGGAGTGTCTAAAAGAAGCTGAAAAAAGGGTAAAAGATGATATAGTATTATTAAACAATAAAGCTTTATGCTATATAGCAATAAATGAATATGATAAAGCTTTAAATATTTTTGATTTTATATTGCAAAAAAAACGTTTAGATGACATAATGATTAATAAAGGTTTTTGCCTATTCAAGAAAGGCCTTTATAAAGAAGCATTGGATATACTAGATAATGTAAAGCAAATAGGAAATAATAATGAGACAATGCTTCTTTATAAAGGCCTTTCTTGAATAGGCAAAAACCTTTATTAATCATTATGTCATCTAAACGTTTTTTTTGCAAT
>DUTQ01000321.1 GCA_012841995.1 Thermoanaerobacterales bacterium
GTTTGGTAGCGCGCTTGAATGGGGTTCAAGAGGCCGGGAGTTCGAATCTCCCCACTCAGACCATTAAGGAAATTAAGCGTAGAGTGTATTGTAAGGCTCTACGCTTTTGTTGTTTAAGTATAAAGTCGCTGAAATTTATTAGGTAAAGGAGGAAAAAACTACTTTATATCGAAGTAAAAAATACAAAAAAGATTTTAGGAGGAATGTTAAATTGATTAATTGGAAAGAAGAATATCGTATTGGAATTAAATTGATAGATGAACAACATAAAAAATTATTTGAATTAGCAAACAAAGCTTTTGATCTGTTAAAAGACGATTTTTATATTGATAAATACGATGATATTATAATGATTTTGAAGGAACTTAAAAATTATGCAATTTACCATTTTAAATCTGAAGAAGATTACATGGAAAGCATAAAATACCGAAAGATATTGTCACATAAAGTAGAACATGATGATTTTATACAAAAAATAGAAGAAGTTGATATAGATAAAATTGACGAAAACCAGGATAAATACATATTAGACCTATTGGAATTTATCGTGAACTGGATAGATAAACATATCCTCGGTACTGATAAATTGATAACAGCGGATTTATAAAATAGATTATTCTCTGTTTATGGAAGTAATATATAATTGATGCTACGTATAAATTTTGACTTATTGTATAAAAATAAAAAAGAACAGGCTTTTTGGTGAAGCCCGTTCTTGATTTTTTTAATTTACTTTGTAGTTCCGCTAATACGTCTTTCATAGTCATCGATCATTTTTCTTACCATGTGCCCTCCAATAGCTCCACAATCACGAGATGAATAATTACCATAATACCCATCTGCAGGGGTTTGGATTCCAATTTCTTTTGCAACCTCTTCTTTGAATTGTTCCATTGCTGCACTTGCTTCAGGTACAACCAGTTTATTTGTTTTTTGTCCTAGTGCCATTTAAGTCACCTCCTGGTACTAATATAACCAGGGCTAAAATCTGTATGCTAGAAATAAAATCATGTTTTAGAAAGGTGTATACATCATTTCAAAATATAGCCATAAATATTTTATGTTTTTTTTAGATTTTCTTCATTTGATAATTATTTTTCTCAATGTTAAAAGGAGGATTATTCCTATTTTTGGAGAAGATATTAATAAACTTTTATAGGTGATTGAGTATGTATTCAAGAATGGGTGCAGATAAGAAGGTAGTCCATTTTAGACCTAAAAAAAAGAAAATTAAAGCCACTCATTTGTATTTTATTATTGCGATTTCCATTATAATCATTGCAGTATTATATTTGTGTTATATGTATTTTAAGACTTATACAGTAAAAGAAGGCACAATAACGCATAGTTTTTTTTCTGAAGCATTGGTAGTAAAGCATGAGACTGTTGTAAATGCTCCAACAGATGGACAGGTAAACAGCTTGGTAAAATCCGGAGAAAGAGTAAGGGTAAATACACCTCTTTTTACTATAGTTAACGATGATGAGCAAAAAAAACTTTACCAGCAACAAATTACTGAATTAGAGTCAAAGATTAGAGAACTTGAAAATAGCGCAGATTCGAATATCCCAGTTAGCTTGATTAATAAGTCTATTGAGGATGTTGCTGAAGAATTAAAAAACGCCATGTCAAAAGGCGAGTATGACAAAGTTGGACCTTTAAAAGAAAAGCTTTCAAAACTAAACAAGCAAAAGCAAGAAAGAATCGAAGCTGACGAATTAAATATCAATGCAATAAAACAAAAAGTCAAAGAACTAAAAAACAATTTGCGAAAAGTAGAACTATTAGTTACTGCACCTACTTCAGGTATAATTAGCTTTAATATAGACGGGTATGAAAATTTTTTTGACCCTGAAAATTTGACAGATGTTAGTTTATCTCAAATCAAATCTTTGGAAATCCATGAGCAAGAGAATATGACTTCGAATTTTATTCAAGCAAATACTCCTGTGATTAAAATAATAGATAATTTCAATTTTTATCTACTATTAAAGATCGATAAAAGCATGAAACAAGGGAAAAACTATGAAATTGTAATTAATGATTCTGGTGAAAGAGCAAGGGCAAAACTGGTATCAATCTATGGTGATGAACCAGTAGGTGTTTTTTTAATTAACAAAGACATAAAAGAACTAATCGATCTTAGAAAAATAAATGTGCAGGTGTTTACACAAATTGATAGTGGAAACATAATCCCTGTATCTGGATTATTTGAAAATGATGATAAAGTTAAGGGGGTATACATACTAAAACGTGGAAGAAAAATTTTTAAACCGGTTGATGTTGTTTCAAAAGATGAGGATAATATAATAGTGAATGGCTTACAAAAAGGTGATAAAATCAAATTAAAATAAAGTGGTGAATTATCTTATGGATACATTTGAGCAAAATTTAAAACAAACCAAACAAAAGATACATTTAGCAGCAACTAAATCTGGTAGAAATCCTGATGATATTAAGCTGGTTGCTGTGACAAAAAACGTACCACCTCAAAAGATACAGGAGGCTGTCGATAAAGGCATAAACTTGCTTGGCGAAAACAGGGTTCAGGAGGCTGCTACTAAAGTAAATATAATTTCGGGCTGTGTTAATTGGCATTTGATAGGACATTTACAGACGAATAAAGTAAAACATGCTATTGAAATGTTTTCAATGATTCAGTCTTTAGATAGTATGAAATTGGCATTAGAGATAGACAGAAGGGCTAAAAAAATCAATAAATATGTAGATGTTCTAGTTCAAATAAACATCGGGCGTGAGACGTCAAAATATGGCATTGACCCTGATGAAACCGAGGATTTTATTAAAAAGGTAGCAAATTGCAAAAATATAAGAGTTCAGGGTTTAATGGCAATAGCTCCTTTCAAGGAGAATCCTGAAGATGTAAGGCCTTATTTTTCAATGATGTATGGTATTTTTTCAAAAATCAAAAAAAATGACATTCCAAATGTTGAGATGAAATATCTTTCCATGGGAATGACTCATGATTTTCAAGTGGCTATTGAGGAAGGTTCAAACATGGTAAGAATAGGTACAGGACTATTTGGGCAAAGAAGTAAAATATGAAAAGAGAAGGGGAGAGATCATGGGAGGCAAAAATATAGTCAATAAGATTATGTATTTTTTGGGCATAGAGGATGAAAATGATGAAAATGATGAAAATGAATTAACAGAAGATCACGAAGCTATGCGCTATCCAGAATACATCAACCATCGACCAAAAAGCAAAGTAATTAACATTCATCAGACAACAAAAAATAAGATGTTAATTTTCAAGCCTAATTCCTTTGATGATGTCAGTAAAATATCTGAAGAAGTAAAAAACCGACGTGTTGCTATTGTAAATATGGAAAGTCTCAATAAGGAAAATGCTCAACGCATATTGGACTTTATGAGTGGGAGTGTATATGCTCTAAATGGGACTGTAAAAAAGGTTGGGGCAGGGATTTTTGTTTTTGCTCCGGATAATGTTGATATATCAGGCATAAATATGGAGGAGGGGCTTAAAGAAGATTCAAACTTACTTTCAAGGTAAAAACGAGGTGATTTTTTGATAGTTATTAGGGCTGTTGATATATTTTTTAGATTTTTATCTTTGATGATTTTTATAAGAGTAATAATATCATGGTTTCCAATGGCGGCAGGATCCAATTTAGGAAGATTTATCTATCAGATAACTGAACCTATGCTAGAACCTTTCAGGGTACTACTTGAAAAATTTATTCCTAGAGGTCCTGGTCTTTATATTGATTTTTCACCTATAATAGCATTGTTGGTAATAGATATTATTAAACGTGTATTACTAAATATTTTGATTAGAATATTAATATAGGGAGTTGATATAGATTGGAAATTACTCCATTGGAAATACAAAAGAAAGAGTTTCGCAAGTCATTCAGAGGTTATAAAGAAGAGGATGTAGAAGACTTTTTAGAGAGGATTTCTCAAAGCTATGAAAAAATTTACAAACAAAATATAGATTTAAAAGAAGAGGTCAGAATATTAAAAGAAACTATACAGAAATATGAAAAAGTAGAGACAACCCTTAAAGATTCTCTAGTTCTTGCTCAAAGAACGGCAGAAGATGTAAAACAAAATGCGCAAAAAGAACAGGAAATCATTATAAGAGAAGCTCATGTAAAAGCTGATGAGATTGTAAATGAGGCAAAACATAAGGCTCGTGTAATCGGCAATCAAATAGAAGAACTACATAGACAGTTTACACTCTACAAGACTAGATTCCTAAATTTCCTTGAATCGCAACTGGATTTTTTAAATTCATATGATATGGAAAATATAACTCCGTTACTCAATATTGATTGTTTTTCAAAAGAGGCGGCGACATCAAAAGATGATGTTGATGATTTTAAATCAGAAATCATCAAAGGCAACAATTTTATAGTAAACAATCAAGAAGTCTTAAGTGGAACTGAAATAAAAGAAGAAACAGAAAAAGATGAGATAAAAGATGATGAGATAAAAAACACACAAATGGAAGATGAGTCTAAAATAGAATAGTAAAAGATGCACAAAATAAGGGGTAAAACAATCTATTGGAATGTTAAAAAGGAGTGGATTTGCTATATTTGGTATAATTGGTGCTATGGATAGAGAGATTGATCTTTTTATTGAAAAGCTTGAAGATGTTCAAATATATAGTAAGGCACATATGGACTTTTTTTGTGGAAATTTTCAAGGAGAAAGACTAGTTGCTGTTAAAAGTGGTGTCGGAAAAGTAAACGCGGCGTGTTGTACACAGATTCTCATAGATAAATACAAGCCTAAAGCTATTTTTTGCACTGGTGTTGCTGGCGCGTTAAGAGAGGATCTGGATTTTAATGATACGGTAATCTCTAGAGATGTAGTTCAATATGATGTAGATGCTTCTTGCTTTGGACATGAGCCTGGTGAAATACCAAATTTAGGGATAAAAGCCTTTAAGGCATCAAACGAGTTGATTGAGATTGCAAGGAGTGCCCATCAACAAATTTTCAAGAATAATAGGATTGTAATTGGAAGGATACTAACTGGAGATCAATTTATTTCAAGTCCTGAAAAATCATATATAATAAGAACAAAGTTTAATGGTGATTGTGTAGAAATGGAGGGTGGTGCCATAGGTCA
>DUTQ01000322.1 GCA_012841995.1 Thermoanaerobacterales bacterium
CCGTTTATCAATATATTATATATGGATTTTTCTATCCTTGTCTTATCCACTCCTACACCACTGGTAGAATTGCCTTGAGGGTCAATATCCACTAATAAAATATACTGACCAAGTTCTCCAAGACAAGCAGCAAGGTTTACAGCAGTTGTGGTTTTCCCTACTCCACCTTTTTGATTTGCAATGGCAATTATCTTTGACATGTTTTGAAACGTTAAGCACATTGTTTTACAGTGCTTATGTCTCGCTCCCTCCCTTCCACGCATATGTTATGATTTTTTGTTAAATTTAGTGTAGAAATTTTTATGAATGTGAATATGGCGACTAAATCCCTTTTAAAATAAGACTATAAATATATTATATATTATACATTATATTACTTTCTTTTTTTATACTGTTTTTCCTTCTTTATTGCAAATTATAATTAAAGCTCCCTTTAAAAAAAAATAAAAAAAATGGTTCCTACCTTTTTGGCAACTGAACCATTACTTCTATATAATCTCCTCGGTCTATTTCATTGTATTTCACATCAATCCCAGCGTCTTTTACTGTGGTCACTAAGCTCTTTACAGAGTTGACAAAAATCCTTACATCCTTTATGGCAATTTTAAAAGCCCTTTTGTTCTTTTTCTTGTTAGAGCGGATTTTTTCTATCATCTTTTCTATTATTTCTTCAGTCTGTCTAACGCTTAGATTGTTTTGCAATATCTTGCTTAATACTTTTTTTTGTAGCTTTTCATCAGGTAGTTTCAAAAGTGCTCGAGCATGTCTCTCACTTAATTTTTCTTGCGATATTATACTTAAAACATCTGGCGGCAGTTTTAGTATCCTTATCTTATTAGCTATAGTCGACTGGCTCTTGCCGAGCTTTAAAGCTAACTGTTCTTGTGTCAAACCATGTTCCTGCATCAACTGTCGATAGCCTTCAGCCTCTTCTAAAAAGTTCAGGTTTTCCCGCTGTAAGTTTTCTACAAGGGCAAGAATAGCTGTCTCTGATTCACCGGCATCTTTGATCAAAGCCGGAATCTCTTTATGGCCAGCTTTAATGCAAGCCCTCCATCGCCTTTCTCCGGCAATAATCTCGTAATTGCCTTTACTTGTCTTTCTGACCACTATTGGCTGTAATACTCCATAGTTTTGTATAGAGTTAGTAAGTTCATTTAGTGCTTCATCATCGAATTCTTTTCTTGGCTGATTGGCATTTGGCACAATTTCATCAAGCGGGATGTTTACCACATTCAGGTTTGACGGTTTCTTGTCCCCCCACAACTCTAGCCACCCCTCTCTATGTTCTCTCTAATTCTAATTTTATCCAGAAGCATTGCAATTGTTAGAAACTCTTATGATATTAAGATGATGGCAAACAGAATATAGTAACTTGAAACTGTTTATAGATTACGTAAAAGGTGTGGTTAAAATCACACCTAATGCTCCTAGATTATTTCCCTATATTGTTATTCTAGATACTTTGCTGTAATCCTCTTTATGTGGGAAATATTTCATTTTAAAGTGGTTTTTTTGCTGGAATTCCAGGTCTTCTGGGATAATCTGCCGGTGTTTTGCCTATTTTTTTTATTAACACCAAAGTCCTTTTATTCTCATTATCCAAACTGTAATCTATTATTTCTTCTATCTTTCCTTTTAAAACCCTTATTGAGTTCTTTGCTTCTGAAATCTCCTGTTTAGGATCCTCGCCTTTCATCGCAACAAAGGTTCCACCAATTCTCACAAAAGGTAGGCACAATTCCAACAGTACATTTAGTGAAGACACAGCTCTTGCCACCGCTATATCATATTTCTCGCGAAAATCTCGTTTTTTTGCTGCATTCTCTGCCCTATCATTTATTATGATTACATCTGTTAATTTCATTTGTTCTAAAGCATACTGTATAAAATTTGCTTTTTTCCTTTGAGACTCAAGCAGTGAAACATGTAAATCCGGTCTTAACAATTTAATTAAGATTCCTGGTATCCCTGGTCCGGTTCCTATATCTATGATTTTGCTATCTTTCTTCACGCAAACTCTATTAATTACCATAAGTGAATCAATAACATGTTTTTTTATAAAATCATCGCTGTTTGTAATTCGCGTGAGATTAATCTTTTCATTCCATTCAAGCAAAATACTCTTGAATTGCTCAATCTTCACTGCTGTCTGTTCATCTATAAAGATATTGTTTTTACTCGCTTCATTAATCAAATCAGATACAAAATCTTGTTTATCCACTTGTCCTCTTCCTTTTTTGAGCTTCTAAATAAATTAATAAAACAGTAATGTCTGCCGGGGTTACTCCTGAAATCCTTGAAGCCTGACCGATAGAGAGCGGCATAACCTCTTTTAGTTTTTCACGTGCTTCAATCCTCAATCCATGGATATCGTCATAATTAATGTCTTCTGGTATTCTTTTATTTTCCATCTTCTTATGTCTATTTATCTGGTTTATCTGTCTCTTTATATATCCTTCATAAGTAACTGCAATTTCTACCTGTTCTATAATTTCAGAAGGCAACTCTTCTCTTGTTTCATCAAGTTCCTTTAAAGATTCATAGCTTATCTCTGGTCTTTTTAAAAGTTCTTCAAGTGTTACAGGTGTATTAATAGGAGATGTATTAAGTTTTTTGAGTTTTTCATTGGTATCGCTATTTGGCGTAAGTTTTACAGAGCCTAATCTTTCAATCTCTTTTTCTATCATGCCTTTTTTGCAAATCATTTTTTTATACCTATCATCACTGATAAGCCCAATGTTATGGCCGATCTCCATAAGTCTCATATCTGCATTGTCCTGTCTTAAAACAAGCCTGTATTCAGCCCTAGATGTCAGTATCCGATAAGGCTCCTTTACACCTTTTGTAACAAGGTCATCGATTAAAACCCCGATATAAGCATCTGACCGTTGAAGCACCACAGGTTCTCTTTCTTTTATCTTCATGCATGCATTAATACCTGCTATTAAACCTTGAGCTGCAGCCTCTTCATATCCTGAAGTCCCGTTTATCTGCCCTGCCATATAAAGACCGTCAATTTTTTTCGCTTCCAAGGTAGGCTTTAGTTGTGTCGGAATGACAAAATCATACTCTATTGCATAGCCAAATCGCATGATCTTTGCATTTTCCAATCCTTTTACAGACCTTGTCATTTGAATCTGCACATCCACAGGAAGGCTTGTCGAAAGCCCTTGAATATACATTTCACTATTATTTATTCCTTCAGGTTCAATGAAAATCTGATGGCTCTTTTTATCTTTAAAATTCACAACTTTTACCTCTATGCTTGGACAATACCTGGGGCCAGCTCCTTTGATCTGTCCCGAATAAAGAGGTGCCCTATATAGATTTTCCTCAATTATTTTGTGAGTCTCTTCATTGGAATAGGTGAGCCAACAGGATACCTGTTCTCTATTTATTTTACCTGTGGTATAGGAAAAAGGGATAATCTCCTTATCACCTGGCTGTTCTATCATCTTTGAAAAATCAATAGAATCCTTGTGTATTCTAGGGGGTGTTCCTGTTTTAAATCTTCCCATTTCAAATCCTAAATCTATTAGTGAATTTGTGAGTTCATTGGCGGGAAATAATCCATTTGGCCCGCCGTTATAACTTACATCACCTACATATATCTTACCGCAAAGATAAACACCAGTCGTGAGGATAACGGCATTTGCATAATATACTCCGCCTGTCTTTGTAACAACCCCTATAACCTTCTGTCCTTTTACCAAGATCTTTACAATCTCTTCCTGAATCAAATCCAGATTTTCCTGAAGCTCCAGGCTATACCTCATTGAATACTGGTAAGCTATTTTATCTGCCTGTGCTCTCAAAGCCCTTACAGCAGGGCCTTTTTTTGTATTTAGCATCCTAACTTGAATAAATGTCTTGTCCAGATTTATCGCCATCTGACCGCCTAATGCATCTATTTCTCGAACTAGATGGCCTTTGCCAGGTCCTCCGATTGACGGATTACATGCCATAAGTGCTACACTGTCTAAGTTTATTGTAAACGCAACAGTTTTAAGTCCAAGGCGGGCTGCAGCCAAAGCAGCTTCACAACCAGCATGTCCAGCTCCCACAACTATGACATCATAAGTTCCTGCAGTATATTGTGTCATCAAATCACCTTCATTTTCCGATGCAAAAGTTTTCAAATATAGCTGTTATTATATTATCACTTACAGTATCCCCGGTTATTTCCCCAAGCTTTTCCCAGGCCTGTCTAATATCCAACTCAACAACCTCTACCGGCATTTGATTTGCCATTGATTCTATAGCTAAATCCAAAGACTCTTTGGCCTTTTGCATAACTTGTCTTTGTCTCTCTCCTGCTATAATAGCGTGTTCGTCTAAAAAACCTATTTCTTGCTCAACCGCATCGTATATAGCTTGTTTTAATTCATCAATACCCTCTTCTTTAAGTGCAGAAACTTTGACAATTTTTTTGCCAGGTAAAAGCTCTTCAATAGTTTTTTGTTCAAATTTTAAAGGCAAGTCTACTTTGTTTAAAACGACAATCGTAAACTTATCCTTTACCTTATCAATTAAATACAAGTCATCATCTGTCATATTTCGAGAAGCATCTACAGTAAATAAAATCATTTGGGCCTCATCCAGATAATCCATTGCCCGCCTTATTCCGATGCTCTCTACTTTATCTTTGGTCCTCCTTATACCTGCAGTGTCTATTATTTTTATGGGAATGCCTTTTATATCCACATACTCTTCAATCACATCTCGTGTTGTCCCCGGGATATCAGTAACTATGGCACGCTCCTCTTTTAATAGAGCATTTAGCAAAGATGACTTACCCACATTTGTATTACCCAATATCAAAGTAGATATTCCGTCACGCATTATCTTTCCCGCACCAGAATTTTGTATTAGTCGGTCCAATACAACCCTTGTATCCTCAATTTCTTGTTTTATATGGGATAAATCAGCCTCGGGAATATCTTCTTCTGGGAAATCTATATTTGCCTCAATATGCACAATAATCGAAAGCAAATTTTTTCTTATGTCCTGTACCCTATCAGACAGTCCACCGGCAAGTTGCCGATTTGCCATTACAAGAGCTCTTTCGGTTTTAGCTCGTATGACATCTATAACAGCTTCAGCCTGAGATAGATCTATTCTTCCGTTTAAGAAAGCTCTCTTGGTAAATTCACCAGGGTCAGCAATGCGAACTTCATCTCTTAAAGTAAGATCCAATATCTTTTTTTGCGCCATTAACCCACCATGGCAGTTTATTTCAACCATGTCTTCTCTGGTATAAGTGTGAGGGGCCTTAAAAAAAACTATAAGAACTTCATCTATAACCTCATGAGTTTCAGGGTCAACTATATTTCCAAGATATAGTTTTCTATTTTCAAACTTATCTATATCTCTTTTTGATCTTGGTTTAAATATTTTTTTTGCCACCTGAAAAGACCTATCTCCACTTAAGCGGACAATACCAATCCCGCCCTCGCCAATAGGTGTTGATATGGCAGCAATAGTATCAGCTACTGCACTCATCAAAATTTCTCCTTTTTTTAATAAAGCCCCAGAAAAAGTTCCGGGGCTCTAACCAAAATAAAAGTCACTTCAATGATATTATGATTCTGCGATTGGGTTCTTCTCCTACACTTTTTGTAACAATTTCTTGATCGCTTTGCAAAGCGGTATGTATAATCCTTCTCTCATAGGCAAGCATTGGTTCCAATGAAAAACTCTTCCTGGTAGACTTTACACGCCTTGCAATATTTTGTGCAAGCTTCTCTAGAGACTCTTCTCGCCTTTTTCTGTAGTTTTCAACATCAATAATTATGCGATGATATTCCTGTGTATCCTTATTCACTACTAAATTTACTAAATACTGTATTGCATCCAGTGTACTGCCATGCCTACCTATTATAGGGCCTACATTTTCTCCTTTTATGTGAATTTTAATAAACTCACCTACATCTTCCAATTCAACGTCTACTGAGTATCCCAGACGTTTCATTAACTGCTCGACAAATTCTATAGCAATTTCTTCAGGTTTCTTTTTTAGGGTAACGCGCACTTTCGCTGCTTTAGCAAGAAAACCTAAAATGCCTCTATTTCCCTCATCTAAAACTTCAATTTCTACTTGGTCTCTGTCAGCATTTAAGTCTTTTAACGCTAACTCGACGGCATCCTCAACGGTTTTTGACTGTTTCTCAACATATCTCATCTCATTTGACATCCTCCTTGACCGGAGCGGGGGAGCGCATTATTAAGAGTTGCTGTAATATCTGCACAATATTACTTACAACCCAATACAGAGCCAACCCTGATGGAAATTTTATAGCCATCCAACCTATTAAACATGCCATGACAATATTCATAGTGTTATTTGAGGCTTCAGGGCTTGCAGCAGGTGTAGCGATTTTAGAAGAAAGATAAGTGGTAATTGCAGCTAATATAGGTAAAATATAAAGAGAATCTGGTGCACCCAGGTCTTTTATCCACAAAAAACTTGCCTGTTCGAAGTCATATGTCTGTAATGATCTAAATAGCGCAATAATGAAAGGAAACTGAATTAAAAGAGGAAGACACCCTCCCAAAGGATTAACCTTATTTTCCTGATACAGCTTCATAAGCTCTTTATTTAATTTTTCCTTATCATTTTTGTACTTTTCCTGTAGCCTTTTTTGTTCAGGCGCTAATTCTTGCATTTTCTTTATTGAATGAAATTGTTGAAAACTAAAGGGTAAAAGCACTAGCTTAATTAACACCGTAATAATTATTATGGCAAGCCCGTAGTTTCCAGTATAGGAGAAAATGTAATCTAGCAGCTGCTTCATTATGTTACCAAGAAAAGCCATTGAATTTGCTCCCCCTCGCAATCGTTATTTTAACTTAAAATCAAGTTAATTCAATTATATTTATATTCAAACGGGATCATAACCACCTGGATTAAAAGGATGGCATCTCATTATTCTTTTAATTGCCTTTATCCCACCTGGTATAACCCCATATTTTTGTATAGCTTCAAGTGCATATTGAGAGCAAGTGGGGTAAAATCTACAAGTAGCCGGTTTTAAAGGAGAAATAAATTTCCTATAAAAGATTATAATTCCCATTATCATTCTTTTTATCAATTAACAACCGACCTTTCTTTAGCATTTTTTTTAATTCATTCTCTATCTCCCAATAATCTAGTTTAACTATCTCAGGTTTTGCTTTTATGACAATATCAAACCCATTTTTTATAAATTCAAAATTGTTTCTGAATGCTTCTTTAATCCTTCGCTTAACCTTATTTCTTACTACACTTTTTCCAACCTTTTTTGAAACAGAAACACCTAAACGCGTATACTGTAAATTGTTTCGTTTAGTGTACATATTAAAAAAAGGGCCTATTCGTCTTTTTTTAGCTTTATAAACATCCATGAATTCAAAATTTTTTGTTAATCGTAGGCACCTTTTCAATAAAAAATTACCTCCTAATAAATCTTATTACTATTTATTATTGTCTGTTTATTAATAAATAACCCCTATATAGACTAATAAGCGGCCCAGAAGACCGCTTAATGCACCTTGTTTTAAACTGTAGTCAAAGGTTCTCATATTGCCTATGCACTCAAACGTTTTCTCTTTTTCAGCCTTCTTCTTTTCAGTACATTTCTGCCGCTTTTTTTCAACATTCTCTTCCTAAATCCATGTACTCTTTTACGCGCTCTCTTTTTAGGTTGATAAGTACGTTTCATATTCCCACCTCCGGGTACACATAATGCCGCTTTTTTGCTCATAACATTCATTTTGATTATAGCTTATATTATTAATAATTGTCAAGAAAATAAGTCCCTTATTGAATATGCCTGCCTCTTTTGTTATTATGTTATTGACCTGAATATTTTTTCTTAAAATTTAGAGGTGGTTTTTTTATGTCGTTTAACCTTTCTTCTTTATGGCAACAAGTATTAAAAATTTTAAGTAATGAATTAAATAACGATATGTCGTTTAACACAGTTCTAAAACCAACACGCCTTGTAAATATAGAAGAAAACTTGGCTACAGTTGAAGTTCCAAATGACTTTATAAAATCCGTAATAGAAAAAAGATACATAAATCTTCTAAAAGACATTCTTGGTTCTATACTAAAACAGAATATTTCTATTGTTGTTAAAATTTCGGAAAATGCTAATGACAGTGATCCGTATTCTGAACAAATTTCACTTTCATCAGGCTTCTTTGAAGAACAAAAGCAGCAGATAACAACCGAAAAGCCTTGTCTAAACAGTAAATATACCTTTGATACATTCGTAGTAGGAAATAGCAACCGATTTGCTCATGCAGCTTCTCAAGCAGTAGCCGAATCCCCTGCAAAGGCATATAACCCTCTCTTTATATATGGAGGTGTTGGGCTTGGCAAAACACACTTGATGCATGCAATCGGCCATCAAATCCTAGAACAAGATCCTTCATGCAAAGTAGTATACCTTTCTTCTGAAAAATTTACAAACGAACTAATAAGCTCTATCAGAGATGACAAAAACGTTCAATTCAGAAATAAATACAGGACCATGGATGTACTCCTCATTGATGACATCCAGTTTATTGCTGGAAAAGAAAGAACACAAGAGGAATTCTTTCACACATTCAATGCACTCCATGACGCAAATAAACAGATCGTCATCTCAAGTGACAGGCCTCCAAAAGAGATACCCACTTTAGAAGAACGGCTGCGCTCCAGATTTGAATGGGGTTTAATAACAGATATTCAGCCACCAGATTTTGAGACTCGTATAGCAATACTTCAAAAAAAGGCAATGATGGAAGGCCTAAAAGTTCCTAATGACGTAATCAATTTTATTGCTACAAAAATCCAAACAAATATACGAGAATTAGAAGGAGCCCTGATAAGGATAGTAGCTTATTCGTCCTTAACCGACAATCCAATAGACTTAAATCTCTCAAAAGAAGTATTAAAAGACCTGCTTCCAGAGACTAAACCTAAAGAAGTCAATGCACAGCGCATTGTAGAGGAAGTGGGCAATTATTATTCAATCAAAACTGAAGAATTTAAATCAAAAAAACGCACAAAAGATGTGGCTTTTGCAAGACAGGTCGCAATGTATCTATGTTGTAATCTAACAGATCTTTCCCTCCCAAAAATAGGAGAAGAATTTGGCGGTCGTGACCATACAACAGTTATACATGCTCGGGATAAAATCCAAAGCGAGATAGAAAAAGATCATCAGCTGTCACTTGTCATAGATAACCTAAAAAACAAACTACAAAGCAGTTAATATCTTGTTGAAAAGCTTGGGATATCTTGTTGATAAAAAGTGGACAATTTTCGACTAATGTTTTATTTGTTGATATTGTGGATAAGGTTATGCCCATATTCCACAGGTTATCCACATATAAAACCTGTTATTTTGACTTATTAACATGCTTTATCCACATATCCACAGCCCCTACTACTATTACTACTAAGTTAATATATTATGCGTAATAGAGTACTTTTATGACACTTTTTTAAAATTTATTTTCTTTGGAGGTATGAAAATGGAGTTTATTATAGCAAAAGATACCCTGGTAGATTCATTGTCAGCAGTTGAAAAGTTTGTACCTTCAAAATCATCCATTTCACTTCTTATGGGAATAAAGTTTTTTTGTATAAACAACACACTTTATCTTTCTGCAACAGATCTTGAAATGGGGATTGAACAAAAAATCAGTGGTGAGAATCTACACATAATAAAAGAAGGTTCGGCTGTTATTCCAGCAAAAGTTTTATCTGAAATAACAAAAAAACTTCCATCAGGCAGTGTGGAATTTAGCATAAAGGAAAACAGAGTAAACATAACATCAGGTGACTTTGCAATGGAACTTCCATTTTATGATGCATTGGACTTTCCTGAAATATCAAAAAAGGAATGTGTTAGTAGAATTAAATTTTCACAAGCTACCTTTAAAAATCTAATAAAACAAACCATTTTTGCAAAGGCTGATGATACTACATCAAGGCCTCAGCTTACAGGCATATTGATTGAACTAAAAGGGAAAAAATTCAATATGGTAGCCCTTGATGGATATCGCATAGCATGGTGTTTTGAGGAAATAGAGGAAACACCCAAAAGTGAAGAAAACATGAGTATAATAGTACCTGGAAGGACCATGAGCGAATTAGCCAGGATTTTTTCCGATGAAGAAGATGATGAATTTGCGATATATAGTGGGAAAAATCGAGTTGAATTTAGGACAAATGACATAGTTATTTCTTCCAGAATCTTGGAAGGTAATTTTATAGACTATGAAAAAGTAATGTGTATACAAGATAAAACCAGGGTAAATATAGAAGTTGATGCTCTATTGGGTGCTATTGAAAGAGCTTATATTATGGCAAGAGAAGGAAATAAAAATAATCTCGTAAAGTTTTTTATATCAAAAGATACAGTAGAAGTAAGCGCAGATACTGAATTGGGAAACATAAATGACAAGCTGTTATGCAATACAAGTGGAGATGAACTTCTAATTGCATTTAATGCGCGTTTTCTTATTGATGCTTTAAGGACCATAGAATCAACTCATGTAAATCTATTCTTTTCTGGAGAAACAGGCCCGGTCATAATAAAACCTGTTGACAAGGAAAACCAAATTAACTTTATACTCCCAGTAAAGTTGAGAGGTGACGATTTTTGAATAAGGTTTATATAAAGACTTTATCTATAGATCTGGATAAGTTCTTAAAATGGGCTGGTGTTGTATCAACTGGAGGAGAAGCAAAAAACATCATAGCAGATGGATTAGTAAAGGTAAATGATGTGGTAGAAAAAAGGAGATCAAAAAAGCTTTTACCTGGTGATGTAGTTGAAATATTTGACGAAAAATATATTGTAGAACACCAAGGACGGGAAAATTAATGGATCTTTCTTATTTGAGGCTTTACGACTTTAGAAATTTCATGGAATTAGATGTCTCATTTTCTAAAGGCATAAACATCTTTTATGGCGACAATGCTCAGGGGAAAACAAATCTATTAGAGGCTATATTTTTTATTTGCAGCTTGAAAACACATAGGGCATCAAGGGAAAATGAACTAATCTACTATGAAAAGCCCCTTGCCTATGTGAAAGGTGTTTTCAACACACGTACGGGTATAGTTGAAAGAGAGGTTACCGCTCACCAAAAACACAAAAAAACTGTTAAAGAAGGCGGTAAAAACAAGACTAAATGGTCTGAACTTTCCCCAGATATTGGTGCCATTTTTTTTTCACCAGATGATCTTGAAATTATAAAAGGACAGCCTTCTGTGAGAAGGAAATTTATAGATGATATATTGTATCATATAAGGCCAGGATATTATAGGTACTTACAAGGATATTATCGTGTGCTTTCACATCGGAATGCATTATTAAAAAACATTAAAAAAAATATCAGTTTGCCAAAGATGTTGGATCCATGGGATATTCAATTAGCGGAGTTTGGGTCACAACTTGTAAAAGAGCGATTGAAGTTGCTTGATGTATTTTCCTTTTTAACAACAGAATTCTTTATAAAATTCAATAAAAACAAGGCCATTTTAGAAATAAAATACATATCATCTGTAAATATAGATGATGTAAATTCATTAAAACAAGAATTCCTTAAATTATTAAAAGCTCAAAGAAACACTGACATTAAAAGAACCTATACGACAATTGGCCCACATAGAGATGATATACAGTTTTTAATAAATGGACGTGATGCCCGGACTTTTGGTTCTCAAGGCCAACAGAGACTCCTTTCCCTTTGCTTGAAGTTTGCCCATAGGGAGCTGTTTTTTAAGGAAAAGGGTGAATACCCTATCTTGCTTTTAGATGATGTCATGTCTGAATTGGATTCTAGTCGCAGAAAACTTATTTTAGAAAGCGAACAAAACCAAGTGTTTATCACTACCACGGATTTGAGCCTGGTACCAGATGATATACTTGAAAAAAGTACCACATTTTATATAAACTCTGGTCAATTAAGGTGATAAAAAATGGGAAATATGGATACTATAGGAAGGGTAATACAAAATATCTTCAAAAGATCGAGATTTAGTAAAAAAATAAAAGAAGCTAATATTTTTTTAAATTACCGAGATATAGTAGGGGATAAAATTGCCAATGTGTCAAGGCCCACTAATATAAAGAATGAGATTCTCTTTATAGGCGTAGAAAATTCTGCATGGGCTCAGCAATTACACTTTTTTAAACCTGAAATTTTAGAAAAACTAAACTCAAGTAATTCTTATCCAGTAATAAAAGATATTAGATTTCATATATGCTCAATAGTCAAAGAAAATGGTGCTTTTGTGAAGGAAATGGTGGAAAAGCCAGAAAAACCAAAAATTCCTGACAAAACGATAAAAATGATATATAATATAAGTTCAAAGGTAAAAGACGATAAGTTGAGAGAAAAATTTACAAAATTTATGATAAAAGACACAGAGTATAAATTAAAAAAGAGGTGTAAGTAATTGTTTATTCACATAGGCAATGATGAAGTTGTGAAATCAAAAGATGTAATCATGATTCTAGATAAAAACTCTCTATTGTCTAAAGATACATCTGATTTTATACAAGTAGCAAAAGAAGAGGGATTTATAGATGAAGATTATAAGACAAATGTAACAGATAAGAAATCTATTATCATTTCTGATAAGAAAATTGTATTTTCTCCTATTTCATCTATGACACTTTTAAAGAGATCTAACTTTATTAAAAACCTATAGAAAATAATAAAAAAATTTTTAAAATCCCACATATATTTGCATTAGGTAAATCCTAGTAAAATCAGGCAGCTTTTGGAGGTAAATAACTTGGAGATAAGAAATACGTATGATGAAAATAAAATAGAGGTTTTAGAAGGAATAGAGCATGTGCGCCTTAGACCGGGAATGTATATTGGTTCCACAGACAGCAGGGGTTTACACCATCTTGTTTATGAAGTAGTTGATAACAGCATAGATGAGGCCTTGGCAGGATTTTGCAAAAACATTTGTGTTATCATAAACAAGGATAATTCCATTACCGTACAAGATGATGGCCGGGGTATTCCTGTAAAGGTTCAACCTAAAGTAGGTAAACCGGCTGTAGAAATAGCCCTTACCATGCTTCACGCTGGAGGAAAGTTTGGAAATGGAGGATACAAAGTATCAGGTGGATTACATGGTGTGGGTGTATCTGTTGTCAATGCGCTTTCAGAATGGCTTGAGGTAGAGATTCGACGGGACGGCGGTCTTTTTTTTCAAAGGTATGAAAGGGGAAAACCTGTTACACCTGTTATAAAAAAAGGTGAAACAACAGATTCCGGAACAAAGATAACTTTTATGCCTGATAGTGAAATTTTTGAAGTCAATGAGTTTTCTGCGGATATACTCTCTAAAAGATTAAGAGAACAAGCATTTTTAAATAAGGGAATAAGAATTCAGCTGACAGATAAGCGCACTGGAAAAGATCAGATCTTTCATTATGAAGGTGGTATAGTATCATTTGTCAAGTATATAAATCGCAATAAAGATGTGCTTCATAAAGAACCTATATATATGGATGCAAAAAAAGAAGGCATGGAAGTTGAAGTTGCTGTCCAGTATAATACTTCTTATGTAGAAACTGTGCTGGCATTTGCAAATAATATAAATACACAAGAAGGAGGTACACACCTAGTTGGATTTAAATCTGCATTGACCCGCAGCATCAACGATTATGCGCGAAAGGCGAATCTTTTAAAGGAACAAGAACCAAACCTTTCAGGAGATGACGTAAGGGAGGGTCTGGCAGCTGTAATAAGCGTTAAACTGCAGAATCCTCAATTTGAGGGTCAAACCAAGACAAAACTCGGCAATAGCGAAGTTCGAGGTGTAGTTGATTCTGTAGTCTCTGAGGGAATTTCCAACTTTTTAGAGCAAAACCCTGGTATCGCCCGCACAATTATAGAGAAATCAATAAGTGCGTCAAGAGCTAGAGAGGCAGCCAGAAAAGCGAGAGAACTTACGAGAAGAAAGAGTGTACTAGAGCGGACAACACTTCCCGGGAAACTGGCTGATTGCAGCGAAAGAGATCCGAGACTTTGTGAGCTTTATTTGGTTGAGGGAGATTCAGCTGGAGGTTCTGCAAAACAAGGCCGCGATAGAACGACTCAGGCTATACTGCCCTTGAGAGGAAAAATATTAAATGTTGAAAAGGCCAGACTGGATAAAATATTAAACAGTGAAGAAATAAGAGCAATTATTACAGCATTGGGAACAGGTATTGGCGAAGAGTTTGACATGGATAAGCTCAGATATCACAAAATAATCCTCATGGCTGATGCTGATGTTGATGGTGCACATATTAGAACTCTTTTATTGACATTCTTTTTCAGATATATGCAACCTCTCATCTGTGCCGAGAAGATTTATATAGCACAGCCGCCACTATACCGTGTTTCCAGGGGTAAAAAAGAATTTTACTGCTATAATGATCAGGAACTTAAAAAAATTTTGAATGAATTTGGCAGTGAAAAAGATAAGGTAGATATACAAAGGTTTAAGGGTCTCGGTGAAATGGACTCTGAACAGCTTTGGGAAACAACAATGAATCCTGAAACTCGAACAATACTCAAAGTTACCTTAAATGACGCTGCAGCTGCTGACGAGATTTTTACCATACTCATGGGCGATAAGGTTGAACCAAGGAGAGAGTTTATATTCCAACATGCAGCTGAAGTCAGAAATTTAGATGTATGATGGGGGGGTTATAATTGACTGAACCAACAGAAAAAGTATTACTTGTAAACATAGAAGATGAAATGAAAAAATCGTATATAGATTATTCTATGAGTGTTATCGTTGGCAGGGCTCTTCCTGATGTGAGGGATGGGTTAAAACCTATACACCGCCGAATACTATATGCTATGAGTCAACTGGGTCTTACACCAGATAAACCATACAGAAAATCTGCAACAATTGTCGGAGAAGTTATGGGTAAATATCACCCCCATGGTGATACTGCCATATATGATGCAATGGTGCGCCTTGCTCAGGATTTTTCTACAAGGTATCTTTTGGTAGATGGGCATGGTAACTTTGGTTCCATTGATGGCGACCCTCCAGCGGCAATGAGGTACACTGAAGCAAGACTTACAAAGATCTCACTTGAGATGCTATCAGATATAAATAAGGATACAGTGGACTTTGTTCCAAACTTCGATGAGTCGCTGAAAGAACCTGCTGTTCTGCCTTCACGTTTTCCAAACATGCTTGTGAACGGGGCTTCTGGCATAGCAGTAGGCATGGCCACAAATATACCACCACATAATTTAAGTGAAGTTATAGATGGGGTTATCATGATGATAGAAAACCCTGATGTCACTACTGATGAGCTTATGGAAGTAATAAAAGGCCCGGATTTTCCTACAGGAGGAATAATACTAGGTCATGACGGAATTAAAAACATGTATAGAAAAGGTCGTGGCTCTATAGTAATCAGGGCAAGAGCAACTATACAACAAACAGAAACTGGCCGCAACTATATATTAGTTACAGAGATTCCATATGTAGTAAATAAATCCAGGCTCATTGAAAAAATGGCTGAACTAGTAAGAGATAAAAAAATAGAAGGTATTTCTGACATTCGAGATGAAAGTGACAGAACGGGGATACGCATAGTTATAGAGCTTAAAAAAGATGCAATCCCGCGTGTTGTTTTAAACCAGCTGTATAAACATACCCAAATGCAGTACACCTTTGGCGCTATTATGCTTGCATTGGTAGATAACAAGCCTAGGGTACTTAGCTTAAGAGATATGATTTACTATTACCTAAAACACCAGAAAGACATTATCGTCCGAAGGACTAGGTATGAGTTAAATAAGGCTGAAGAAAGGGTTCATATACTTGAGGGGTTAAGAATTGCTCTATCTCATCTCGATGAAGTTATAGCACTTATAAAAAGATCCAAAGATGTGCCTACAGCCAGAACCGGCCTTATGGAAAACTTCAATCAATTACTTGAGCCTGTTTTTCTGA
>DUTQ01000323.1 GCA_012841995.1 Thermoanaerobacterales bacterium
CTAAATATATAAAAGAACATATATTCAATAGATAATTTTCGGCAAGATCAGTTCTCTCATCTTCGTTCGACAAAATCGGGCTGTGCCTGAAAAACCTCGGGGAGAAAACACGGAGGAAACGCGGGGACGGTTCTCTTGTTTCCTTCAGGCACCTACCACAGGAAGGTTAACATATGGAAAATGTAAGTAAGAGAAATATACAAGATATTTTCGTTTTTATTATGGTGGTCATCTTTACAGGAGAAATATATATAAGCCCTTTTGCACAATGGTTTAGATTTTCTTTTGCAGTAGTAATTTTGTCAATACTATTGTTATGTTTTAAAGACATTTCAATAGTTATAACAACAAGTATAACAGGTATATGTGTATGCCTTTTTAGATCTTTTGTATATCTTATGGCTACTAATGACGCAAGTTTGTTTCAGGCTCTAGTCAATTACTTTCCTGCAGTTATTTTTTATACTGTATTTGGCATATTATTCTGGTTTTTAAATATTAGGGATAAAACAAACAATCTCTTGTATTTTGCTTTATCTTTATGGCTTTGCGATATTATTTCAAATTTTGCAGAGACATCTTTCAGACGGTTTTTCGTATCTTTTTCCTTTAACCAGGCGTTAATTCTCATTATAATTATCGCTTTTGTAAGGACATTTATAACGACTTTAATCTATCACATTATTCTATACTACAAAAATAGATATGAAAGAGAACAAAAAGAAAACAGATACAAAAAATTACTGATTTTCTTATCCCAATTAAAAACAGAGGCATTTTTTCTTGAAAAGTCAAAAGACGATATAGAAAAAACAATGGAAAAAAGTTATAAGCTATATGAAAATATACAAGATAATAAACTAAAAGAAGAGGCCTTAAACATCGCCAGGAATATTCATGAAATAAAAAAAGATTATTATAGAGTCTTGGTAGGCATGCAAAATACTCTTTCACAAGAAAAAGAAAACATATCTATGGATGTAAAAGAAATTTTCGATTTAATAAGTGAAAATACTCAAAAAATAATAGATGCAAAACATAAGAACATATCACTGCATTTTCGGGCAGAGGATAATTTTGAAGTCAATAATATTTATCTATTAATATCCATTTTAAATAATTTAATTATCAATTCAATTGAAGCTATTGAGTCTTCAGGTAAAATCAGTGTTATAGAATATAAGCACGGCGAACAATATGTATTTCAATTATCTGATACCGGATGTGGAATCGCAAAAGAAGATTTGGATATAATTTTCAAGCCGGGTTATTCTACAAAATACGATCCAGAAACAGGTAAGATGTCTCAAGGCCTGGGTCTATCTCATGTTAAACAGCTCGTTGAAGACAACTATAAAGGTAAAATATACGTAGATAGCATGGTAGGAAAAGGCACGACTTTCCAAATAATTATTCCGGCTGACGAGATTGAAATTGTCAATCAATAGGAGGAGTTATATGAATGATAACTTTTATATTGTAGACGATGATGAAAGTATTAGACGAGTACTAAAAAAAATAATAATAGACCACAATCTTGGAGATGTATTGGGTGATGCAGGCGAGGGGTTAAAAGCTATAAGCGAAATCAAGAAATACAATCCTGATATCGTATTGGTAGATCTATTGTTGCCTTCCATTGATGGAATTACACTGGTTTCAAAATTAAAAGAAGAAGGCTTTGGAGGAGTTTTTATTATGATATCACAAGTTAGCTCTAAAGATATGATATCCAAAGCTTATAAAATGGGTATAGAATTTTATATTCATAAGCCAATAAATGTTGTTGAAGTTATATCAGTCATTAAAAATGTTAAAGAAAAAA
>DUTQ01000324.1 GCA_012841995.1 Thermoanaerobacterales bacterium
AACCCAATCTACAGGTGTATTTGCATTCGCAATTGTAGAGAAGATCAATTCGTCTTTATCTATGATAACATCGGTTAATTTTACTTCTACTCCATTATGTTCCACTATTTGGTTAACTACATTTGCATATGGCTCAATGTTTCTTTTAGTGCCCAGAGCTTCCCCTATAGAATAAGAAATCTCTGAAACCTTTGACTCCGCAGCTGCATAGACATTTTTTCCGAAATTTGTTTGGCTAAAAAAGCCCAATGTTAAAACTGCAACAGCAGCGATGTTTCCAAGTTTTTTAAAGTTAATTTTTCTTTTTATGCTCTTCCGAAAATTGTTTTTTAAACTTCGCTTTTCCATATCATTTAAAACCTCTCTATCATAATCCTCAAGATCAATATCCATGTGATTTAAAAGTTCATACACATTTTTAGAACCCTTCATTGTCCGAACCTCCTTTTATACTGAAAGCTTCACGCATTTTCTTTTTGCCTCTTGAAAGCCTATTGTATATCACGGGTTTGGCAAGTTTAGTATCAAACGATATCTCATCCATATTTTTGTCTTCGAAATATAGCTTTATAAAAATTCTCCTATCTTCTTCTGATAAACTCTTGAGCATTTTTTCGGTTTCCAAGCTGATTTCCTTTGATAAGATCTCTTTGAGTGCATTATCTTCTGTAGGTATAGTTACATTTTCCACATTTTCATTTTCCAAGTCCTTTAAGTATTTTCTTGCATAATTGATTGATTTGTATTTTGCGATTCCACCTACCCAATTTTTAAAGCTGGACTTTTTGGAGTCATAATAGCAAATGTTTTCCCAAATCCCCATTAGGCAGTCATTCATACACTCCTCACAATAATCGGGAAGGCTTAAGAGATGCTTCTTTATGACTGTCTTAAGAATCCACGCATAATTGTCAATAACATACTCAAGAGCTTTCTCATTTTTCTTTTTCAGTTGCTCGATAAAATTTTCTTCGGTTATTTTCAATGGGTACCACCTTCTTTAGGTTTTATTCTCTACATGTAGATTTTTCACCCTTCTACTTAATACTTCACATTTGGAATAGAAAATCTATCAAGAAATAAAACTTTATTTACAAGAATTGTGTACACCTCAGAATTTAATTTTAGTATACTTTATGTATGATGTTTATGCTATCGACATTTATTAGGAGAAAATTTAAATAGCAATTTTGAAACCTTCGCTTACTGATCCCTTTCAGCCCATCGTTATTGCAGCCGCTCATAATGATTGTCCCGCCTTCGCAGAATATAGAATTCAAATTGCCGATACAAAATACGACACCTTCTCCATTGCCGGATAATCCTACTATTCCTCCGGCTATAAAGGATATTTCCTTATCGCGGAATATCTTTCAATGAAATTTTATCCATTGTGTGGGTTTTGGGCATTATCGCATTTATGCTATATCACTTTGTGGGGTATTTATTGTTTGAAAAATCAGTTCAGCGTTTTCCAAGGTCAATTGAAGATACGACGATATTAAAGCTATGGCATGAATGAACAACCGAATCTTGTCAGTAATTTGGGAAAAATCGATTAATAAATGGATAACAGAAACTAAACTATTAAATAGTTGTAATGTGTGGCGATAATAAAGTATAATTAAAACACAGTAATGTCTTTTTGCAGGTGATATAATGTCAATAGAAAAGAGAATAATAAGTTTCTTAAAAACTTATAAGAAGAGGACAATTCCTTTATCTGATTTGGAGCAACAAATTAAAGAAAATGTGGATTACAGTGTTTTTGTTTCTACAATACAAGGTCTCACTGATAAACAAATCCTCCTGCCTGTAAAATCTCATGGTACCAATGGCAAATCCCATCCTTTATTTAACACCTATAGGATTATAAAAGCTAATTTGAGAGAATCCCTTAATAGTGAAATACAAAGTTACAGCATTATGGTAAATCCCGAAATTAATCTAGACACTTATTTTTTATTGAGTGAAGAGGAATGGAATAAAGATTTACCTTATATAAAAAAGATCAATTCCTATTTAAATAAAAAGGGTTTACCGTCAAATTGTGTTACTATACCGGAAAGATCTTTTCAATTGGTAGGAGATGAGAAATGGATAGATGAAAAGGATGGAAAAAGGCTCTTGGAAAGGATTAAGCTATGGGATAAATTAAAGATAATAACCAATCCCGATCCATTGATGATGGCTGTAAATCCCTTGAGATTTTCCAAGACCCGTCATATTCATTTGGTAGTAGAAAACAAAGCCACTTTTTATGCTTTACTGGAATCCATAAAGGAGACGGATTTTACTTCATTAATATATGGAGCAGGGTGGAAGATCGCATCCAATATAGATAGATTACCCACTCAGATAGGTCTTGCGAAAGATTTGCAGCGATCTTCCACCCTGCTCCATATATTAATGAAGTAAAATCCGTCTCCTTTATGAATTCCAGCAAAGCATAAAAAGTGGCTTTGTTTTCTACTACCAAATG